>JBOGLH010000113.1:0-9621 GCA_050746025.1 Terriglobales bacterium
GAGCAGTTCCGCAAACCGGGAACGATTATCACTACCAACACCAGCGGGCTTCCAGTGGCGAAGATCGCGGAGGGATTTTCGGCGGATTTCCGCAAGGCCTGGTTCGGCACGCACTTCTTTAATCCGCCGCGCTACATGCGCCTGCTGGAAATCATTCCTACTCCAGAGAGTGACCCTGCGCTGATCGAAGCGGTGTCGAATTTTGCAGACATTCACCTCGGCAAAGGCGTGGTGATGGCGAAAGACACTCCGAACTTCATCGCCAACCGCATCGGCACATTTTCGGTGCTCAACGTGATGCGGCTCATGCAGGAACTCGATCTCACCATTGAAGAAGTGGACGCATTGACCGGGCCGGCGGTCGGGTGGCCGCGCTCGGCGACATTTCGCACGCTCGACTTAGTTGGACTGGACATTCTGAGCCACGTGGTCCGTAACATGACCGAGAACATACGGGACGAACGCAACGACCTGAAGCTGCCCGATTTTTTCCGCCTGATGCTCGATCGCAAAATGCTCGGGGACAAGACCAGCGGCGGCTTTTACAAAAAGAAAAAAGGCGCGGGCGAAGATGAACGCCTGGGCCTGGACTGGAAGACGCTGGAATATCGCCCTCGACAGAAGGCGCGCTTCGCTTCGCTCGACACCGCCAAGAACATTGACGATCCCGGGACTCGGGTTCGCACTCTGCTCGGCGGCCCTGGAAAAAACAAAGACGAACAGTTCCTGTGGTGTGCGCTCTCTGATCTATGGACTTATTCCGCCAACCGCATTCCCGAGATTTCCGACAGCGTAGTTGAAATCGATCGCGCCATGCGCCTGGGCTTCAATTGGGAGTTGGGCCCGTTTGAGTTGTGGGATGCGGCTGGAGTTGAAGCCACGGTTGCTCGCATGAAAAAGGAAGGGCGACCGGTGGCCGCAAATGCTGAGACGCTTTTGGCTGCGGGAAAAAAGACGTGGTACGAAGATGACGGCCGGACAGGTTCGGGCCGCGCATATTTCGACTTGGCTGGCGCGAATTACAAACCTGTCGCGGTTCCCGCGGGCGTGTGGTCGGTTGCCGCCGCGAAAAAATCAAAAGGCGTGGTGAAGAAAAATTCCGGGGCGTCTCTGGTCGACTTGGGAGACGGCGTGGGCTGCATCGAGTTCCACTCCAAGATGAACACGCTGGGTTCCGACATTGTGCAGTTCGTCTCCCAGACTCTGAAGCCAGGCGGGGCGGGCGATAACTTCGAAGCCTTTGTGATCGCGAATGATGCGCCTAATTTTTCCGTCGGCGCAAACCTCATGCTTCTCCTGCTGAGCGCGCAGGAAGAGGAATGGGACGAGGTTGACCTAGCCATTCGCGCCTTTCAAAACATGACGCAAGCGATTAAGTTTTCACCCAAGCCGGTGGTGATCGCCCCCTTCGGGATGACGCTCGGTGGCGGAGTCGAAATGTCACTGCATGGGTCGGCCCGTCAGCCCCACGCCGAACTTTACATGGGACTGGTCGAAGTCGGAGTTGGACTTTTGCCCGGCGGCGGAGGATGTAAGGAGATGTTGCTGCGCGCAATCGACAGCGCGAGCACGATTCGTCCCGGCGGTCGAGGAGAATCGGTCGAACTGATGGAGGCGATGAAGCGCGCGTTCGAGGCGATCGCGATGGCGAAAGTGTCAACTTCGGCTCAAGAGGCGCGGGGTATAGGGTTGCTGACTGCTTCGGACCGCATCACCATGAACCGCGATCGCGTGGTGACAGACGCAAAGGAACGAGCACTCGGGCTCTTGCGCTCCGGCTACGAGCCCCCGCAACCGCGCACTGACATTCCGGCTCCGGGTGAGAACATTCTTGCCGCTCTCAAGCTTGGCATTCACATCATGAGGCAGGGAGAATACATCACGGAGTACGAAGTGAAAATCGGGACGAAAGTTGCCGAGGTGCTGTGCGGCGGAAACGTGACTCCGGGCACTCCGGTCAGCGAACAGTACATCCTGGATCTGGAACGCGAAGCATTCAAATCCCTTTCAGGTGAGAAGAAAACCCAGGAAAGAATTCAGTACACACTGAAGACTGGAAAGACGCTGCGCAACTGAGCGTGACTGATCAATCAGGACCGAGTCTAAAATCCGCAGCACTGTGGGGAGTAATACAGCTCAAATCCATCAGGCAAGCGCAATGCACTCCGCTGATACGCCGACTTACTGTATTCGACAAGTTTCGGGTTAGTCTTGACCAACTCGAGACGTTCCCTGCCATTCAGTGCGAATTGCGGATTGAGCAAAATGAGCGATGTACGATTCCTCTGCAATGCCTCAATTTCCGCCTGCTGCAATTGATCACTGCGCGGCCATAAAAAGTAGGTGTCCCATGTGGGCGCGCGAGTGTGAAGGAATGCATAGAGCCCTGGGTAGAACGGTGCCGCGAGGAATCCACCATCGTGCTGGCCGCAATCGCGAAAGGCAGCAGCTACCGCGTTCATTATTTCGGCCTGCTCTGCTGGGACCTCGAAGCGCTTTCCGTTAATGTTGATTTGCTGTTCGCTCGCCGGATCATCAGCTTGATGTCTAAGGTGTTGAACGAGCGGTTCCATCGGCAACCAGCTGGCGATCACCAGGAAGGCCATCCCCCAAAAAAGGGTTAACGACCAGCGCCTGCTGTCGCGCCACAAGTGCGCAGAGAGTGCACCCGCTGCAATCACGAATGGGACAACGCCCTCGGCAATGTGAAAGAAGTCCGCAGTATAAAAAGCGTGAACCAGAAATCCGGCCCCGGCTGCGGAAGCGGCGGCGGCCAGCCATTCCGTGGATTCCACAGAGGCGTTGCGCCGAAGCACGCGCCAGAGCGAAGCCGCATAGGTGAAGGGCACAGCCAGGCACAGCCACGAAATCGCTCGGGCCTGCACCAGATCCATGCCGCGAAGGCCTTTCAGGTGTACGTGCCAGGGAAAGGGTATCTTCAAGGACCATGCCCACTTTGGGGTCAGCAGAAGAGAATGGAAAAACGCCGCCGCGAAGCCGGGGACCGCGACCAGCATAATTAGCAGTGGCGAGTAACCGACTAATACGCCGACGGCCACAGTCCGGGTCGCCCGGGCAACGGATGGTCCTTCGCGCCGCAGGCTCAAGAGAACAAAAGCGGTGATGGTTGCAATGCCGAAAAATATGCCTGAGTTTCTGCCAAAAAACGCAGCCAGCCCGATAGCAACCCCGAGCATGAACCAGCGCTTCAGCCTTTGCGGGGACTCAAAGACAAACGCGATTGCACCGACACAGATCAGCGACAAGGTTTGTTCATAGATTTTGTGGCGGGGGAATCCAATCACCACCCCTAAGAGCGGAAGAATTGCGACTCGCCAGCTCCGGGCCAGCCCGGCGCGAATCATCGCGAAATATGTCGCCGTTATCCCGAGTATCGCGAACAGATAATCCGCGAGGATCTGTTGGTACAAACCACTTCTGCCGGTCAGCCTGAAAAGTGCGGCTGACCAGTAATATCTTCCTGGGTCGTAACTGAAAATATCACGCAGCGGAACTTGGCCAAGAGCTGTGCGCTGACTGATGTACCACAGCCAGCCTTCATCGCTCCACAAGAAGCCATAGCGCCACTGCAGCAGAAACACTGCCATGGCAACCGCAGCGCTCAGCAGGATGGCTTCTGAAATACCGGACCAGCCGGCGGGCCGCACTCCAGCGCGTGTCTCGCCGTCGACCGCGCTCGACCGGTTTTCGCGCCTCGCCGGAGTATGCATTATGGGAAAATTCTATGGAATTGAATTGCCCAAGCCTAACATTTCGAGAACCGCTAAATCGATTTAGCGCAGCTACAGCGTTTACAGCAGTTCGGTGATATACCCCGCGCCGATGCTTTTCAGATCGTGCGCAGCGCTCATCTTCGCAGCCGTACCTCACTGGCTACGGCCCAAACGCCTGCCCCTTGTACCTCTTCGCTGCCCGTCAATGTATTAGATCAGGAGGAAAGTCCCTGTCTCAGGCTTAGCCATAGATTCTTTTCAGGCTCACAGCCGCGGTCCTGAGATAAAAATTTTAAAGGCTGAGTACTCCGCAAGGCCGCGCCGCGTCGTGTTGGTTGTAAATCTCAGCCGTAGCATGACAGGCCGAGCAAGGGTCTTTGCGCAAGCGGCAGCAACGACATTTATTTCGGTTTCTTCGGCGGGAATACCTACCGGACTCGTTCTATTGTCCGGTTCAGGTGTTCAAAGCTTCGGATTTCAAACCCAGCAGGCGCAAATCGAGGAGGAACTCCGGCGAGCATCGGAATCGCCAGACGCAGGTAAATGTCGTGCGACAATGTACGATGCCATAATGGCTGCGAGCAAACTTTTTAGCTCCTCCGAATCTGGAGATGCAATATATCTGATTTCCAATGCACGTGACAGTTCTAAGTCGAGCTTTGGGGCCGTTCGCGAGGCACTAATCCGCCAACATACTCGGCTATACGTCCTGCTGGTGACATATAACGGAATGCCTCGGGATGACGAATACGCTTTAACTCACAAACTTGTCGATCTGGTTGACGATTCAGGGGGATCTTTGTTACAGAGGTGTTGTCCGACAATTCTCCAACGAATAAGGACTGGACGCCTCAAGAACTCCAGATGTTAACCGCTCGGCTAATTGATAGGGTGACTGCGTTTTATGTGTTGCAGCTCGAAGGTTCCGTCGAAGCCAAGAGAGATTTTGGAATTACGATCTTAGCGCATGGCCTTTCTGGGGCAAATCCCCGAATTGCAAAGGTGATCTTTCCTCGCGTAATGGGGTGTAACGAGCCGTCAATCAGCACGGTGCAGCAGTCTGGATCTTCCAGTTCACAACAATAGTTCTCGACATCGACGCTTACAAATTCCCAGTCGCGCTATCGGCTGATTTCGACCGCAATCAAGAAAGGCTGGATTCGAGGTGAGCGCACATCGGGCATTTATTCCATTTAGGCGAAGGAACAGTCGCACGTGTTTGTGCGGGCCCAGTGTGCTTGAAGTGTCCGGAAATCCGCCGATCCAGACTGGCGCCGTCCGGCAATCAAGTAGTTCAGAGTCCCTTGACGCGGTACAGGACGACCCCATGCGATGGAACAACGGCACTGATGGTGCTGCTTGTTTTCTTCGTGTCGCCGGTCCAGAGGTCGTGTAACGAATAGCCGCTTTTGTTTTCAGGGAGGCCTACGGCGGATGCTGGAACCGAGACTTCCTCTGACTTCCCGCCGGTGTTGAACAGACCGACGATCGTATCTCCGTTCGGCTCTTTCTTCGCGAACACCTGCTGGTTGCCGCTATTGAGCACCCTCTTTGCGGCGATCGCATCCTGATCGACAGCAAGTACTTCAGTGTTCTTTAAGTATTTCTGCAGATCGGTGGGGTCGAGGTGAGTAAGATCGATGCCGAGGATGAAGGGCGACGCCCCAAGTGCCCACAGGCTGATTTGAGTCTGGCGCTCGTCCGGAGTTAGACCGTCGTTGCTGCCATTTCCTATCTCGATAGAGTCATAGTCATTGAAACCGCCTGGACCAGCGTAAGGCGGCCACTCCGCCACGTAGTTGAAGCGGTTCGAAATGTCGGCCCAACTGGTCAGCGGGTAACTGCTACCGCCTTTTTCGCAGCCATAGCATTCCACGTCGGGCGCGAATTCCCACTGATTGGCATACTTCATCAATGTCGGAGCGAGAGCGCTTGTATAGTGCCCCTGCGTGACGTCCAGCACCATGGGCCGCCCGCTTTGCCGTATAGCATTTGACCACGCCTTTACATCAGCGGCATTGATGTCCGTCATGCCGTCAATTTTGATGTAATCCACACCCCACGCCGCGAGCATTTCTACCCACGAATTCGTATACTCCTGCGCTCCGGGCTTGGCGTAGTCAATGCGGACCATGCCCTTGCAGTTGTAGTTCCTTTCCTTCACAGACGGTTCCGCAATCTGAGCCGCTGTGTACGATGTGCTCTTAATGGACGTGTTCCGGCTGACGGCCTGCGTGGAAATACCCGGCGTAACATAAATTCCGAACTTCAATCCAAGACTGTGCATGTAGTCAGCGACGACCTTAATGCCATCGCTATCTCCCTGCCCCGGAAATTTCGATGAGTCCGTGATCCAGCGGCCATAAGAGTCGACGTTCGGACCCTGCGGGCCCGGACACTGATACCAAAAGTCATCGAGGTTCACGTACTGGTAGCCCAGTTCTTGCAATCCGGAATTATGAAGCGCGAGCGCCTGAGCTTTCATTTTGTCCGCAGTGGGAAGCTTGCGGATGAAGCTCCAGCTGCTCCAGCCGAGAACGGGTGTGCGCTCGAGACCATTATCTTCTGCGCTGGCGTTGAGCAGGATCCCGCCCGTTAAAAATGCGATCAGCAGTGCTGCCCTGAAGGTGTGAGCGCGTTTGGTCGAAAAAATCATCTCATTCGTCTATCACAAGCGGGGCGATAAAAACAATTCGGCGGGTGCGACGGTGCACAATTGTATCCATGATTGCTCGTGCGTGCCTGGAGTACCCCGACGCATCATTGGATTTAGGATTTACCGCCGCTCTCATCTTGCCATTGTTCGGGACCGCGTACAGGGAACCATGTATGTACGCCCGAGCTTGTTTGAGGCACACTTACCTGCAACCTGCAACCTGCTCCCATTGGGCGGGACACTACTTATCTGGGGAGCCGGAGCGTTAAGTGCAACGTCGTTCAAAAACTGTCCTGCTCGTGGATGACGGTTTCCTTCGAATGGCGATGCGCAACCACTGCCATTGCTGACCAGAACATCAGCAGCAGGCAGAACCAAGCTATCGGTTTTGAGATCGACCGCACAAAAGCTACTCCACGATGCGTCTTTCAAATCTACACCGAAACCGAAAACGAAGCCAACCAGCATGCTTCATGAATGACTATCCAAAGCACACGAAGGTCCGCAACCGCTGGTAACATCATTGCCGCGTTGCGATTCGAATTGTCGCCATTCCGAAAACTATGCAGCCGTTCGGCGATTGGCGATAACCGTTCGGAGGGTGCTACCCCCTGCCGGTTTACCTTCTCCGCAGCCGTCATTTATACTTTCCTTTCACTGAATTTGAGCAGGGCATCAGCTAAGGACAGGAGCACAAGAGACTTTTCATGCCGAAACGTACATTCCAGCCGAACCGCCGCCGCCGATCGAAGGTGCACGGCTTCCGGACCCGTATGAAGACCCAGGGCGGACGGGCAGTCATTTCCAGGCGCCGAGCCAAAGGGCGCAAGCGTGTTTCCGTAAAACCCGGATTTCGTGAATAGCTAAGCGCGGGCCGGATTCTTCTGCTTCTCTCAGGACAAGCGCCCGCGCCTGCACAACCAGTTCTGTAGGGCGTCGGCGACTTCGCCCGCGCAATCGTCAAGGTGAACCAAGCGACTCGAACTAACCCGAAACGGAAATTCTGCAAGAGCCGGCGATTGTTGCGGCACGCGGACTTTGAACAAGTTTACAAGCAGGGGCGACGCCATTTTGCGGCGCACATGACGGTTTTTTATCTGCTTCGCACGGATGGCGACTTGAACGGCGCGCGAGTTGGCTTCACGGTGAGCAAGGCATTGGGCGGAGCGGTCCAACGAAATCGAATCAGGCGCCGATTGCGTGAGGCGGTTAGGTTAAGTAATTTCTCGACTGGTGTCGCAGTAGATGTAGTGATCAATCCCAAGCGGTCCGCACTGATGGCGGACTTCGGCGATCTGAAAAGCGAAATCGTAAAGGCATTTCAGGTGATCGGGCACTCGCTAGCGAAAGGCAAGCAAGTTTGATAACGGAGCTTCAGGGTTCGTGCGCTCGGCTCATGGCGATCGCCGCCAATCTACCGCGAGTCACTTTGCTAAGCGCTCTTCGCGCGTATAAGTATGCAATCTCGCCGCTATTCTTGCCTTCATGCCGCTACGTACCCACCTGCTCGGAATATGCCGCAGAAGCGCTCGAGCGGCACGGCGCGATTCGCGGAACTTTGATGGCCATGTGGCGGCTGCTAAAGTGCAATCCTTTTGTGAAGGGCGGATTTGATCCTGTGTCTGAGCTGCACGAGTCCAACGCCCAGGCGGATGAAGATGCTCGCGATTTTCGCGGACAAGAATGTCCGCGCCACACAGCCTGTGCTAATACCCACTGAGTCGAATGCCAGAGTACAAGAGTCCGCAATCCGAGCCCGGCACTGAACAGCGCTTTGTGCTGGTTTTCCTGTTGATGGCTGCCGTCATTTTTGGCGCACAACTCTACATGAAGAAGTATGCGCCGGCATCACCAAGCGGTGCCCATCCCACCCAGCAAGCGAAGCCGGCTGCAGCGCCTCAGCCTTCGGTGCCTCAGTCTCCTGCGCCTGTGCAATCCGCAGTCTCGCCTTCGCCGCGGCGCAAGCATGGGGCAACTACTCCGGCTGCATCCGCGACTACGCAGCAGGCGCAGTCTGAATCTGAGACCGTGATCGAGAATGATCTCTATCGCATCACGTTCACTAACCGGGGCGCGCAGGCGAAATCGTGGATCCTGAAAAAATATCAGGATGATCAGGGTCGGCCTCTCGACATCGTGAACCAGCCAGGCGCAGCCAAATACGGCTATCCCCTGGCGTTCTGGAGCTCCGATGAGTCGCTGCGCAACCAGCTGAATTCTGCGCTCTATGTTGCATCGGAAAGCGGTGCCGTTACTGCGCCCACCAGCCTGGTGTTCGAGTACGCCGCCAACGGATTGACGGTTCGTAAAGAGCTGCAATTCGATCACACTTATGTGGTCCACGTTCACACCTCGGTCACTCAGAACGGAAACCCGGTGTATGCCTTCCCGGCATGGCCGGCTGGCTTCGGAGATCAAACTACTGCTTACGCTTACGGCCAGGGGCAATTCGAATATCAGCAAAACAACAACACCGAGCACACCACCGCAAAGAAGATTTCTAACGGCAACACCCTGCATGGAACCTATGACTGGGTGGGCACCAGCAGCGCCTTCTTCGGCGCCGTATTCATCCCCGACAATCCCGAGAACCTTGATGTAGTGACACTGCACAACTCCATCGACATTGTTACCGATCCCAGCAAGCCTAATGAAACCAAGCCGGTCGATGTTTTGGGTGTGGCGGCGGGGCGTCCTGGTGAATCGAGCGAACGTTTTTTCGTTGGTCCCAAGTCGCTACAGGTTTTGGACTCGGTTTCTGTTCCATCCATCAGCGGCGCAGACAAAGATTTGCGTAATGTATTGAACTTTGGCTGGTGGGGAGCGATTGCCCGGCCGCTCTTCGAATGGCGATTCATTGGCCTGCGTTGGTTCCATCAATACACCAACAACTGGGGCTGGGCGATTGTACTGCAGACGTTCATTATTACCCTGGCTCTATCACCCCTTCGTGTTTACCAGATGCGGTCGGCGCTCAAGATGCAGAAGCTGCAGCCGCAGATGAAATCGATCCAGGAGAAATACAAAAAGTACAGCATGCGTGATCCGCGCAAGCAGGACATGCAGAAGGAAATCGCCGAGCTATACAAGCGGGAGAAAGTAAACCCGGTCAGCGGCTGCCTGCCCTTGCTGGTGCAATTTCCGTTTTTGATCGCTTACTACAAGATGCTGGGTAATGCGATTGACCTGCGCCAGGCGCACTGGTTGTGGATCCATGACCTGTCGGCGAGC
>JBOGLH010000114.1:0-11221 GCA_050746025.1 Terriglobales bacterium
TGCGCAGCGGGAAAAAAAGATTGCGCAGTTGAATGACTTTATTGCGCGATTCTCAGCCGGCACGCGTTCCAGCCAGGTGCAATCCCGGCGCAAGGAAGTGGAACGCCTCCAGGTGACCGAGTTGGCGAGGTCCAATATCCAGCGGCCCTATTTGAAGTTTGAACAGAAGCGGCCCTCGGGCAAGCACATCCTCGAAGTTGAACATCTCAGCAAGTCCTACGGCGATGCCGCAGTGGTTCGCAATTTCACCGCCAGCGTGACGCGTGGAGAGAAGATCGCGCTCATGGGACGCAACGGAGCCGGCAAGACGACGCTGGTCAATGCGTTGCTGGCAAACTCCCCGACGGTTCCAGATGCCGAGCTGCGCAAGACCAGCGGTTACGAGGGCGCATTTCTCGACAGCGGAAAAGTGATCTGGGGCCACGAAGCGGCGGTCGGCTTTTTTGCCCAGGACCACCGCGCGCTGATCGAACCGGGAATCACAGTCTTCGATTGGCTGCACCAGTGGGACCTCTCCGCCGCGCACGAAGAAATTCGCGGCTGGCTTGGGCAAATGCTGTTTCCGCGCGACGACGCCGACAAGAAGACCGAAATTCTCTCCGGCGGCGAAGCCAGCCGCCTGCTCTTCTGCAAGCTCATGTTGCAGAAACCGAATGTCCTGGTACTAGACGAGCCCACAAATCACCTGGACATCGAGTCGATCAATGCGCTCAATATTGCTCTACAGCGTTATCAAGGCACGGTTTTTCTAGTCACCCACGACGAAGACCTGATCGATGAAGTAGCAACCCGCATCTGGCACTTCGAAGGCAATCATCAGATCACCGACTTCAAGGGCGTGTACGAGGAGTATCAGGCAGTCGCGGTCTAAGAGCCGATCGCATTCACCTCGCATCTAACCCGCGTGCGCAACTTCGAAATTCTCTTTGACCACGCCGAGTCTTCCAGCTTCGATGACGCCGTTTACGAACGCTACGGGAAATTCGGCTTCCCAGCCCTGCCCTCCGATCGTCCCTGGATTTACTCCAACTTCGTGCAATCGCTCGATGGCATCGCCTCGTTCAAAGGCCGTCATGCAACCGGCGGAGACATTTCTCAAATGCCCGAAGATCGCTGGCTCATGGACTTCCTGCGCGCGCACGCCGATGCCGTTTCTAGAGCTCGCAAGGCGCGGGAGGTTAATGGCGAAGCGAAAGGACTGAACACAGCTACAATTCGTCGATGCTGGCAAGAAGCCTTTCTGCGTAAGCGTCAGCGGCAATCCTTACCCACTTCGGTGTGATGCGTAGGAACCACCACACGAGCAAAAGGCTGACAATGGAAATCGCGGTGATGTTCCCAAACCACACTACTACGTTTGCTCCGACTCGTACTCGTGTGAGGAAAGCCAGAGCCGCCAGACTGAGAAGACCGAGAGTTATGCCAATAGGTTTTAGTGCCCAGAGATTCCGACGAAAACCGTAATTCATGTTCTCTTGAAAAAGAAGTTGAAATTTACCCTTGTCCCGAGTCCTCGAGAGAAGATAATCGACGCAGCTTGCGTATTTTTCGTCCGCATCCATCGGGTGTTCGTTCTCGTGTGCTGCAGTCGGGAGCTTAATGTCGGGCAACATAGAGCACAAACGCGAGTGATAACGAGCGAGGGTATGTGCATTCAGCCGCGTGTCTCTGTGTCGAAGCATTGCTGTAGTTGGCTTGCCCTCCCACTTTCCAAATAGCAGCCTCTCTTTGGCTTTGCCAGTATCTCTCACGAGTTGGGAGAGTAAGAAGGTGAAGCCGAGCGAGGATGCCAGAGCAAAAAGAGTTCCTTCAGTGGCAGATTCCTTAAAGCCGAGTACTCCGACCGTCAGGGCCACCGGTAATGCGACCAAGAAAGCAGGTTTTAGTCGTGCATTTCTCGTGTATTCGTCAAGTCCGCTTTTCATATACCCGGAGCATCATTTTTCTACTTGATCGTAGAAGGGAACGGTTTGGATGGGGTCCCAGCCAGCTCGCGCTGCGGTTCCCCAGAAGCAAGAGATATGCTGTCCCGCAGTGACGCTGACAGATGCTCCTCTGCGTAAAAGAGCGTTTGTGACTTTTCTTGCTGGGTGTTTCGGTGCTTTAGCTCCAACTGAAATATACGCTCTGTCCGCTTTAATTCTGTTTAGGATCGCTTTTCCTACGTTATGTTTGCTGCCATGATGAGGCACCTGCATAAGTGACAGATCATCCAGCCTAATTTTTCGTCCCACCGCGTAGTCGGCCGCCGCCGTCAAAGCCGGTATGCCGGAATCACCAGTGAAGAGGATCTTGTGACCATCGACAGTCAGCAACGTAATTACTGACGAGTTGTTCTCGTGACTGGTTACACCAGAGTCATCTAAACTTTCGTATTGCATGTGGATGCCCTCGGCTATCCATTCAATACCTTCCTTTGCACTGGAGATGACTTTTGACAACGTACTTGGGACTGGATACATAGCCGAAGGTGTTTCCCGAAATTGAGCGAGCAACAGCTGGTAGTAATCACGATTCGGTCCGAGAATTCGAATGTTGTCCCAGGTCATCCCAGTGAATGGCTCATAAATCTTCTTTCCCTTGGCGTCACAGATTTCTTGCAGATCGTGTGCCGTCGTAATCGCCTTTTGCAACTTTTCCTTCAGCTTCGTCGGGGAGTGAGGATTCTTGAAAAGTTCGCATATTTCGTTCGCATGATCCCACGGCCTGTGCATCAATAGAAAGCCAAAGCCGAGCTTCTCTAGGACAATTTTCAGACCACAAGTGTGATCAATGTCAGGGTGTGTGCAAAGCACGGCATCAACGTGCGTTGTGCCGTAGTAGCCGGTTACGTGGTCCACTAGATTTTGTCCAGCTTCCAGCGTTCCGCCATCGATGATAAGAATCTTCTGTTCGGCACGAGGACCTGTGAGATTGCCCCACCTTACTGCGATAGCATCCCCACTTTTCTCGCCGTCGCCTACGGCGAGGAAATCAACTTCAAACGCCATAACACATCTCCAAGGAAGTAGTTATCTTTGCCCTACCGCTGGGGGCCGATCGTCGGTCAATGACGCATGATGTCCTCAGCCCAGCGGATTCCATCGCTGATACTGGGCAGGAACTCTCTTTCCGCCATTCTATTGGGCAGGCTTCTAGCGGCAACTCGCAGCGACTTACGTTCCGCCCCCACGGTGACCAATTCTAGCATCTTTCGCTTTTCATTCACTGCGACAATTGTTCACTATACTGCGGTATTTTCCACAGCAAAGGCACAACTGCGCGGCGATCCAGCATTCCCGCGTAGACTCAAGGAATGGCTACTGAAGTCAAAATAGAAATACAATTCAGTTCTGCAAGCAACGGTCTAAGGGCTTTCAATGCCACTATCGCACACCCTGGCGAGGCATCCTACGAAGGCAAAAGTAATCTAGCGCAAGTGATGATTTCAGAGCTGCGGAAATCTGTGTCTTTTGTCGATCATCTGCACGCACTTCCTGACTTAGGCGATCTGTTGCACACGAAATCGCCTGCGGTACGACCTAGCGATCCGATGGCGGGCCTAGACCTATTCAATGTGCCAAGTCTGTGGTTGGAAATAAGTAATACGTTCACCGACTTGCGATATGTCCTGGCGCAAGCAAAGGCCTATAAGGTCCTAGAGCCTCCTAACTCCAATCCCGTGTCGAACCAGCTTTGTGCACACCTACACTACGAAAAGATCTACAGGCTGAACCTGGCAGCTTTCCAACTTGTGAAAATTAAAGATTTGGTCGTGCGTCTCCTACAGGAAGCATTTTCTGGCCGCCTAATATCCGTGAATTACGACAAAGAAGGATGGGAAAAGGACCTAACCTTAAGCGATGCCAAAGAAGGGCTGAAAGCCTTTTTAGATCGCGGTGAACTGGAGGACTCGGAGCACCGCGCGATCCTGAATGCGTTAGAACTAACATTGGGCTCACATCACCGAGAAGTTGTGGTGCGATATCGAAACCGTATTGCTCACGGAATTCGCCCCTCCGTGGACTATGCCGAACTATTCACCAATGTTCAAGATAGGGCGGGAGAAATAATAAGAGATGCTAGCGGTAAGGTGATAGGTCGACAATATCGGATTCTGGGAGGCACCCCGCCACCAGAGTTTCAGTTTGAAGAATTGTATACGGCAATGTCGGGATACATGGGCCATGTTGCCAAGATGCTGAAGCGCCTAAAGCAGATACCCAGGCTCAATTTTCACGCCAATTGAGGGGGTGCGAATGTTTTCACCAGGACAGAAAATCCCACGCTGGAAGTGACACCGCAATGCGGGCAAGGCTCAGATAATTGGCGGGTGCCCCACATCTCGCGGGTTTCGAGATGTGGGCCTTCATGAACTCTTGCCGGTTTTGCCTAGACGGGACGGTGATTGACGATCTGTGGAAAATTCTTGTCAATACCCCTTTGCACCTCAATTTCGTCTAAGCACCTGATTGCAATCCAAATATAAACTTCCAAACCATGGCACAATTCCCCTTTGAACCTGCCATACTTGAATTAGAGAGTAAATAAAGAGCGCGGCCCAAAGCCGCGCTCTTTGTGTTTTGGGGCGCGCGCTTGCCAGCCCTCTTTCGCTTTGTCCGCATTTCGCCCTTTTTGGCGTCATTCCTCGCGGCATCAGCTCTTAGCGAAAGCTTTGAACTGACAGCTGAGAGCTGATAGCTGAGAGCTTCTTAAGGGGCCAATTTTGGGATTCTCCAAAGAGACCATCGCATCTGAACTTCAGCACGTTGCCAAGCTCAACAAGAAACATCTTGACGAACTGGCAGAGCTTGCCTTCATGCGCAAAGCCGCAAGCATGGGCTTCGCCGTAGCCAAACCCTGGGGAGACAGCGACCGCTACGACGTGATCGTTCGCTCTGAAAAAATGTTTTGGCGGGTGCAAGTCAAATCTGTATCCACTAAGCAGCCTTCAACCCCTTCCTATCGAGTGAAAACGACGCGCGGCGGCGGCAGTTCCACCTACTCGGCCGAGGAGATTGATTTCCTCGTCGCTTACGTGTTTCCAAAAGATGTTTGGTACGTCTTTCCAGCCATCGTGGTCGCGGGCCGCGAGACAGTTTGCCTGCGTCCCGAATCGCCAAAGTGCCGATTGCTTCAATATCGCGAAGCCTGGCACCTGATGAAAGCGCCTCCCGTGGCGGCGGCCGCCGCGACCTCTCTAGCGAAGCCGGAATGTGCACCACTCGATGCCCCAGAGACTTGAAAACCTGCCCCACCCTGGGGCACAAAACCGCGCTCCTCCGGGGCCCCAAAGCTGCTGTAATCCTGGGTGGAATCGCGGCATTCATATTTCCATTGTCATCCTGAGCGGAGATTGATCTTTCGCTGACGAAAGATCAATCGCAGTCGAAGGACCTCTGCACTCCGTTCACGCAGCACAGACGCATCCGGGCATTCTCCTGCGCTAGGTGCCCATCGTCGGTGGCCCATTAAAGCCCGGTTTTGGCTTGAGTGGGAAGTTGCTCTGCCTCACTGAATTTGCGAGACAAGGCCCGCCCTGAGCCGAGAAGGGCGGGATTTTGACTCTGAGACAAACGGGAGGGCACGGCTTCAGCCGTGCCGAATAACTCCCCGGGGATCAGGCGGCTTCAGCCGCACAGGGCGTTTTCTCGCAATTGCACCACTCTGATGTATAATGGTGCGATGGCAAACGTAAAGCAGGTTCGCCGTAGCGTAACCCTCCCGGCGCCGGTCGCAAAGCAAGTTGAATCGCTTGCTAGCCGGCGGAGACTGAGCGACAACCGTGTTCTGGTCGAGCTGATCGAGCTCGGAATCGAGGCCAGCAAGCAACGAGAGAAGGCATTCTTCGAGCTCGCGGAGCGCTTTCGCGCTTCCAAAGATCCGGCTGAATCGAAAGAACTCGGGAAGCAACTGGGACGGTTCGTCTTTGGTGACGCCGTGTCGAATGTAAGTTATTCCGCTACTCCGTTGAAACGCAGAATATCGGAGTGCCTCGCCCGTTTACCCAACGACTAATTCAGGAAGTACGTCCTGTACAGCGTATCTCTCTGCACCGGCTTGAACCCGGCGTCGCGAATGATGCGGCGAAGTTCTTCTTCCGTGGTGCAGTTGGTCACGCCCGCGGCGCGGACGACGTTTTCTTCGAGCATCACTGAACCAACGTCATTGCCGCCGAAGCGCAGGCCCATCTGGCAGACCTTCAGTCCCTGCGTCACCCAGCTGGATTGCACGTTCAAGAAGTTGGTAAGGAACAAGCGTGAGATGGCAAGATTTTTCAGATATTCGACGGCGGTAGCTTCGTCCCACTTGCGGCCGCCGAGCGCGGTATTTTGCGGCTGGAAGGTCCAGGGGATGAATGCGGTAAAGCCGCCGGTTTCTTCCTGCAAATCGTAAATCGCCTTCAGGTGATTGATGCGGTGCTCGTGTTTTTCTCCGACGCCGAACATCATGGTCGCCGTGGTACGCATGCCGAGCTGGTGCGCGGTGCGGTGCACATTCAGCCAGTCGTCGGTCAGGCACTTCAAACGCGCGATGCGATGGCGGACTTCATCATCGAGGATTTCGGCGCCGCCGCCGGGGATGGAATCGAGCCCGGCATCGCGCAAGCGCGAGATCGTGTCGCGAATAGTCAGGCCGCTGTATTCGGCGATGGCGATGATCTCCGACGCGGAATAGCAGTGCAGATGAACCTTGAACCGCTCCTTGATCCCGCGCAGCATCTTCTCGTGCCAATCAATCTTTAAATCAGGATGCAGCCCTCCCTGCATCAGCACGCCCGTCCCGCCCAACTCAACCGTCTCGCGAATCTTTTCGTAGATCGTGTCCAGGTCGAGAATGTATCCTTCTTTAGCCTTCGCCCCCTTAAGCGGACGATAAAACGCACAAAACGTGCAATATTCTGTACAGAAATTTGTGTAGTTGATGTTGCGGTCGATTATGTAGGTGGCGACGCCTTCGGGATGCAGGCGTCGGCGTACGGCGTCGGCTTCCATGCCGATGCCGATGAGATCGTCGGAGCGGTAGAGGTCGAGGGCCTGGGCGTGAGTGAGGGACATGGGGCTGGGATTATTTTAGCTGAAGGGGAAGGAGCAAGGCTTTAAAGTTTCAAAGGTTGCAAAGGTTGCAGAGTGAGGCGTTACCTAAAACCTTCAGAGTTGAAACCGTGAAACTTCGAACCTCCGAAATTCGCTTAGGCTGCTTTGGGCGAGACACTGTGCTTGCGCTCACTTCCGTCCTTGCGAGCGTGCAGGTATTCCCGAATGGCGAAGAAGCTGCCGATCGCGGCGAGTCCGGCAAGGACCAGAGCGGTGGGTTTGTAGTAATGGTTGAAGAATGAGGTGATCGGCTCAGCGTACAGCGATCCTATTCCGGCGACCAGGCAGTAGCGGACGCTTCGGCCCAGGATGAGCGCCGCCAGGAATTTTTTGGTGGAGTACTGCAGCGCGCCGGCAGCGAGTAAGACCGGCACTAGAGGAAAGGGCGGTGGCAGCAGAGCTCCAACCGCAACCGACCAAAAGCCCCATTTATCGAAACGCTTCAACAGCTTTTCCGCTTTGTCCTTTTTGAGTTTCCGCTCTATGGCTTCCTTGCCGCCCTTGCGCCCGAGCGCGTAAGTGATGTAACCACCGACAACAGCTCCAATGGTTGCCATTAATGCGTAATAGGGCCACAGATTACGGTGACCGGCGGTGAGCCAAATGGTGAGAACATCCATGCTGCCGGTAAGGGGAACGACGGAATTATCAGCGATGCCTATCAGAACCAGGCCCGGGCCTCCCATGCGGAGTATCCACGACCAGACGAGTAGTGCCGAAATTAGACCAAATGGCTGCATGCGATAGGGTTAGAAGCAGTTTCGAGCGGCAGAGTGGTACAACAAATCGGCGCAGCGCTAGATAAGTGCCGGGCTCGGCTTCGCGAAGGTCAGCTCAGGCGCAGGAGGGAGGGCTTTGCATTCATGGGCGTAGGTGTAAAACAGGAGCAATCCTTCCAGACAGGGTTCGTCCAGATAATAAAAGATGTTTTCGGTCAGGTAGGCGTGGAGAGCTTCTATTGGGAGGTTAAGTTTCGCCGACCAGGATTGCGTGATTTGCCGCAGATTGGCAGGCTCAAGGCCATGATCGCGGGACTTTTGGAAAAGTGCAGCTAGGTCTAGGCTGGAGGCTCTGGCTGCCTCGTCTCGAACTGCCCAGAAGGCGAACACGAAAGGTTTGCCGGTATGACTGAGCCATTCCTCGGCAAGGTCCCAGGTGTAATAGCGGGAGCGGTCGATCTGCAAAGCCGGATCGCCGATGAGTAGGGCCGCATCGTTTTCCGCCAACATGGCGTCGAGATCGGGCGGTCGGGAACGGAAGTCGCGAGTTCCACCCCAGAACTTCTCAAATAAGACCCGGGTCAGTGCGACTGAGGTAAGGGAAGAACTATCGAGGGCAACGGTGCTAATGTCGTCAATCGTTTTGGGGCTGACCAGGAGTATTGACCGAACCGGTTGCTTCGAAGCTATTGCTACTCCAGGGATGATCGAGAGTCCCGGAATTGAGGCGTAAGCGGCAGCGGGAATGATTCCGATATCGGCTGCGCCGGTTTGCAGCTCGCGCGCGCACTGCGATGGGGTGGTATAGGCGATCTCGAAGCTTTCAGTGTTGTCATGCTCGAAATCCCACATAAGCGGGGCGGTGTTGAGATAAGAGATGGCGGAGATGCGCATGAAAACAAGCTTTTAGCTTTTAGCTCTTAGCTGAACCCGCACTCCACGGCCTCATGTTAGCGAGCGGTGTTCGTGTTTACCTACACCCGAAGATGGGAGCTGCAGGCTAAGAGCTAATAGCTAACAGATAAGAGCTGTTAAAAAAATACTATCAAACATGTGACGTCTGACCTTGACGCTGGTTTTTGCCGCTACGTAGAGTCGGCAGGACTGTTAGGAGGCCACTTGCCCAAGGCAGCAGTTTCAGAATCTTCCGCGCCAACTTCTAATCGTCACAACCAGACATTGTGGCTAGCTTTGACTTTGACGCCTGGTTTGGGGCCGACTCGATCCAAGCGGCTAGTGGAATTCTTTGGAGGAGTCGAAGGCGTATTCAGGGCCTCGCTGACTGAACTTGAGGCGGCGGGTTTGCCCGTAGGCGCGGCGCAGTCACTAGCTACCGGTCGCTCGATTGAGTTCGCGCAGGATGAGTTGGGAAAGGCGGCAGGGGCTGGAGTGCATGTTATTAGCTTGGACGACCCGGAATATCCGCCGGAGCTGCGGCAAATCTACGATCCACCCCTGCTGCTTTACGTTCGCGGAAATGTGGCCGCGATCTCTCAGCCGGGAATCGCCATGGTGGGGACCCGGCACCCAACTCCGTATGGCATGGGGATGGCGGAGCGGCTGGCTTGCGACCTGGCTGCACGCAATCTCGTGATCTCCAGCGGGCTGGCTCGAGGCGTGGACACCTTCTCCCATCGTGGCGCGATTTCGGCAAAAGGCAAGACGGTCGCGGTCTTTGGGACGGGCGTGGACGTCCTTTATCCCAAGGAAAACTCGCGACTGGCTGAACAGATTCTCAGCTTGGGTGGGGCGCTGATATCCGAATTTCCCATGGGAACCTTTGCCGCCCCGCAAAATTTCCCGATTCGGAACCGGATCATCAGTGGCATTTCTCTGGGTGTGTTGGTGGTTGAGGCTGCCGAATATAGCGGCACGCGAATCACGGCCCGGTGCGCCTTGGAGCAGAATCGCGAGGTCTTCGCGGTCCCCGGAAATGTGACGAACAAAAACTCATGGGGGCCGAATACGCTTATCAAACAAGGGGCTAAGCTGGTTGCCACTTGGGAAGACATTTGGGAAGAACTCCCGGCGAATGTGCGACTTACGCTGACTCCAGAGGCGGGGACTGAATCGCAGGCGGGTCAGACGGCATCTTTATTTGAGGAACCTTCGCTCTCTCCGCACGAAAAGAAGATCTATCGGGTGCTGAAAGCCGATGAGGCACAGCACCTGGACGAGATCATCGAGAAGCTGGAACCGGAGCTGTCTTCATCGGAAATCTTCGCAGCGCTGTTTGAACTGGAGCTTGCGGGGAAGGTGAAGCAGTTGCCGGGCAAAAATTTCGTGAGAAGTTTTTGAGCTTTTAGCTATTAGCTTGAGCGGTGAGTCGCGAGCGGCGAGCAAACCGTTCGCCATGAAATATGGAGGTTCTGTGAAGAGTTTCAAAGAACTGCAGGTTTGGCGCAAAGCTCACGAGTTAACTTTGGCGGTTTACGGGACAACCCGGAATTTCCCGCGCGAAGAACTTTACGGCCTCACCAGTCAGATGAGGCGTTCCTCAGCTTCTGTTCCGGCCAACATTGCTGAGGGCTGCGGTAGGCGCTCTGACGGTGAGATGTGCCGCTTTCTTCAGATCGCGCGCGGTTCCGCCAGTGAGCTTGAGTATCATGTCTTGCTGGCTCATGATCTCCATCTTTTGAAAGATGAAGAGTATCGTCAGTTGTCGCGGCAGGCGGATGAAGTACAAAGAATGATGACGGGTCTCATACAGCGGTTTCGGCCTGGAAAGCATGCGTCAGTGCCAGTGGGCGCTCACTGCTCGTCGCTCACTGCTCGTCGCTCGCCGCTCGGGCGCAACTTGTTGCTTTCCGCTGATTCATGCTAGCTTCGGACACATACACAGAAACAGAGGAACACATTGGCAAAGGGTTTGGTCATCGTCGAATCGCCTACCAAGGCTAAGACTATCGAAAAATATCTGGGCAAGGGCTATACGGTCGAGGCCTCGCTTGGGCATGTGAAAGATCTGCCCAAGAGCACTCTCGGTGTGGATATCGACAACGATTTTGAGACTGAGTACATCGTCATTCCCGGAAAAGAAAAAGTTCTCGCCAAGCTGAAGAAGCTGGCTGTGGGCATGGACACGATTTATCTGGCGCCTGATCCGGACCGCGAAGGCGAAGCCATTGCGGCGCATCTGGCCGAAGAACTTGGTGACGGTAAGAAGAAGAAAAAGAAAAAAGGCGAGAAAAACGGGAACGAAAGATTTCGCCGCGTGACTTTCAACGAGATCACGCAGCGCGCGGTGCGCGAGGCGTTTGAACGTCCGCGCGATATCGATCAGCATTTGGTGGACGCTCAGCAGGCACGTCGGGTGCTCGACCGGTTGGTTGGATATCAGGTGTCGCCGCTGCTGTGGGACAAAGTGCGCCGCGGGCTTTCCGCCGGACGGGTGCAGACGGTTGCGCTGCGATTGATCGTTGAACG
>JBOGLH010000115.1:0-32219 GCA_050746025.1 Terriglobales bacterium
GGTTCACGATGGCAGCAGGAATAAAAAACGGCGATATCTTGCGCGGGCCGCCTTTCAGCAGCTCCGCGTGTTCCCGTTCAATGATGTCGAAGCCGCCCACCCCGGAGCCTATGTGCACTCCCACCCGATGCTCATTTTCCGGTCCAATCTGCAACCCCGACATCTTCACCGCTTCATCCGCGGCAGCAAGCGCGAGATGGATGAAGCGGCCCATCTTCTTCACTTCTTTTTTTTCGATGAAGTTCAGCGGGTCGAAGTTTTTGACTTCGGCGGCAATGCGGCACGCGTGCTTGGAGGCGTCAAACTGAGTGATCGGGCCAATGCCGCTCTTGCCCTTCAGCAGCTGCTGCCAGACCTCTTCAGTTTTGTTGCCTACCGCACAGATCAGGCCAATGCCAGTGACAACAACTCGCCGCACTCGTTACTTCCCCGCTTTCGCGTGCTTGCCAATGTAATCGACCGCGTCCTGCACGGTGCGGATCTTTTCTGCGTCTTCATCAGGAATTTCGATTTCGAAAGCTTCTTCGAACGCCATGACCAATTCGACGGTGTCCAGCGAGTCGGCGCCAAGGTCGTCTACGAACGAGGCAGTAGGGGTGACTTCGCCTTCGTCCACTCCAAGTTGCTCCACGATAATCTGCTTCACTTTTTCATCAACGGCTGCCATGATTTTCCTCGCTCAGAATTTAGATGGGACTGCCGGGGCAAAGAGAAATCCTAATTGTTGCTGTCGGTTAAGGTCAAACCGGGCCATCCGTGTTTCAAAGCGGGCTGCTCCGGAAGGAAGCCAGCAAACCTTTATATTCGTCGCCCCCTAAATCTAGGGGCATTGATCTACTGTCAATGTCACACTTTGTGAAGCCACGTTTTGGGTAGTGTCGAACACCCCAACGGTCCCGTGGAAGGTACCGGTCGAGCCAGCAGATCCGCTAAAAACGCCGCTTGATTGATCGAGGCCGATACCGACCCAAAGCCCGTTAGAGACGAAACTCCACTGAAACGGCGGTGCACCGCCGGATGTCTGAATAGCAAATGTGTATGGCTGGTTCACACAGGCGTGAGGCCACACCGCAGGGCTTGTGATCTTGATTGGCTCAACTACCTGAATCGCATACTGCGCTGTAGCTGTTTGTGGCGGGTTACCGGAGTCGGTAGCGAGGACAGTAAAGGAGTACGAACCATCTGTGGTCGCGGTCCCAGCAATAGCGCCCGCAGAACTGAGCGCCAGTCCCGGAGGCAAGTTCCCGGACTGCACGCTCCAGGTCACTACCCCGATGGGATTGAGCGCGGTCAATTGCTGCGAGTAAGCAACGCCACGGCCGGCGGGTGGGACTTGACTTTGTTGAATAGAGAGCGGAGCTACAAGCCCGGAAACCTCCAGCCCATACCGCAGATCCGGACGTGCATCGCCTCGCCAGTCGAGTACACGAATATAAAAAGTAGTGGCCGTATTCGCTGGTCCAGGAACTTTGAAGTCCAGAGCCGAATCCGTCGTTGGTGGGCTTGGTATATCGTCGTCAACGCAAGGTGAACTGAACGCCGTGCCGGTATTCCCTGCTTGCCTGCAGGTGGTTTGCTGATTGCCGTTTCCGTCCACTATCTCTATTACTGTGTCGATCGGGTCAACGGAATAGAACCGTTGTGCGAGGGTTTCGACGTGCACGACCGATCCCGACAGCGAGATCGCCTTGTAATAATCGTTATCCGCTGGAAGCGGCGCGTTGCCGGGAGGATCTATATAAGGCGAAATGGTTGCCTCGATAGTCTCATTGCCAATGGGGGTCGCGGTGGCCGGAGTGTCATTCCGTCCCAGCGGAGCTGAAACGGTAATGCCAAAATTCAAACTTGTGCTTGAAGGCGGTGTGCTGGAATCGGTAACGGCGACCGTGAAAAAAGAAAATCCCGCTTTAGTTGGCGTCCCGCTGACTTGTCCGCCGTGGGGGTCAATGGAACTAAATCCGGGAGGCAGAGACCCGGACTGCATAGAAAAGGTGTAAGGAGGTATTCCTCCCTGAGCAATGACCCTGCTGCTAAAAGGGCGGTTCAGCAGTATTTGGCGCGGCAAGGAGTCCGCAATTGAAAGTGACGGAGGAATTACATTGATCGTGACCTGCGCGGTCACAATTTCCGGCGGAGTATACGAGTCCTGAATGGTTATATGAAGCGGATAACTCCCAACTACAGTTGCGCTGCCGGTAATCTGTGCTGTTTGGTTCAAGAACCTCATCCCAAAGGGTAGCGTTCCGCCGCTTAATGTATAGGTAAACGGGAAGACGCCGCCAGATGAAGTTAGGGTGATCGCCGTCACATCCTGGTATTGTCCCACGTTGAAGTTCTGCGGTGCTGGCGTTTGCATTGGGCTGGCGGCTGTAATGGTGAAGCCGTGTGTCGCCGAACGGGGAGGCGAAGAAGAATCGGTCACAGTTGCGAGGAACCCGGCGGTGCCTTGGAAATTCGCAGTCCCAGAAAGCACTCCTGTGGACGGATCGATGGTAAGTCCAGTTACGAAGAGGGCAGTCGGGGAAATCGGAGCAATCGACCAGGTAAGCGCTCCGACGCCGTTTTCCGCTTGCAATGTTTGACTATATGCAGAGTTCACCAGCGTGCCAGGGAGGATTGGCGCGGTTACGATCGTCAGAGCCGGGGGTGGCGGGGGCGGCGGCGGTGGCCCTTGAGATCCCCCAGAACCGGACCCACACGAGGAGAGAAAGGCCATCCCAAGCGAGATGGCCGTCTCCCATATAATCTGGCGGCACTTTGCCTTCATGCCTCACCCGTCTTTTGTAACCTCGCAAACAGAAGAGGATCGTCGAGTAATTGCCCGCTGTCTTCGTATTGATCAAAGCGAGGAAAATTCGCGTTCAAGATGATGTCGATTCCGTCGATCTTGTCCCCCGCGTGGACCGTGATCGTGTCTCGCTGCAACGGAAAGTTAAAAGTGGATTGATCTTTGTTCCAGAACTTGGGTACACCGGGCATGGCAATCGGAAACTCTAGTGGACCGACACTCGATCCGCCCACAAATTCAGACTCGATTGATTCCACCTCGATGGTATATGTCCCTGGCGGAACAGCAATTTGGAAATAGCCCACGAGGTTGGGATCCCGTGAACCCCGTGGACTGCCGTTCGTATTGTTCTCCGACGAAGATGGCAGCTTTGCGGTTACACTCTGTCCAGGATTTCCGGTAAACAAGTACCCCGATACCGCTGACACCGCTATCCGTCGAGACTCGTCCTCGGGAGTACTCGGATCATCAATGAGACGCGCGATCACGTTCACCCCCTGCACGGGAGTGACGCCATCGCCGAAGAAAACCGTACCACTGACCGTTCCATAGTTATCCACGGTGCTGGAATTGGGGTATAGGGTTGAAATCCAGGACAAATCATCTGGTGCCAGCACCGGCAGACCCGCAGTTTTTCGCGCCTGGCAAAAAGAAACCGGGAACATCAATGGAAGGCCCGCAAGTTCATCCGGATCGCAAGGTGTTGTGCGCTGGGTAAAGGCCTCGAGATTTATTTGGGAATGATCCAAACCAAGAAAGTGGCCGATCTCGTGAGTAATGGCCTCATCGAACTCGTTGGTATCAAGTTCGAAGTTTGCGGGAGAAGAGTTGGGAGCGTTCACGCCATCTTGAAACGTTCCGTTCATAACTACGGCTGACCCCGAAATGAAGCCGTTGACCGGGTCCACTGCGCAAAGAGCGCTGAACCCGATCACTTCCGGAGGAAGCCCCAAACTTGCGATCAGTTTCCCGTCAGCGTCGAAAACTACAGGATTCTGCAAACCGGACTTACAAGACCCCATAACATCGTTGAATTGCCGGATTGTCGTTAGATCGCCACCCGTGTAACTTCCTGCCGCTAACAACGCTCCCGTATTGGAAAAGGAAACAGCCGCGGTTGCGACGCTTTGCCACACAGCAAACATATTCTGGACGCGTTGCACCCCCGAGTTATGGTCGATGGTAGTTGCGCCGCCAGGGGTTACAGCCATTGGTCCAGGGTCTACGCGATACGCAATGGGCATCTTCCCCGGGTTCCAGGTGAACGGCTTCCCGTCAATGCCAAAGGCAGCCCGCGTTCCTACAGCTGGACCGCCGACGGTTCGCGGTCCTCCAGCAAAGGATGAATATTGGCCGGCGACCACCAACACGACTACCGCAATCGCCGAAACGGAGTGTCGCATCACTTAGCTCCCACCAATCCGTTAATCATCATTTTCAGATCTTTGAGCGGTACCGGACCCGAAGTAGGAGCGTTGACGATGTTTTTAAGGCGAGGGGATAGCGTCAGGTTGCGAGCGATAGCATGCTCTTCAAAATGCTTAAATAAACCAGCGTTCGCCCGGCCATTGACTGCAACCTTTTGTCCGGTTCGACGATCAGTTAGGACGTTGAAACGGCCTTGCTCCAGCCCCGCTGGACTGGTCAGTCCATACTGAGATATCGGCCGAAGAAAAAGAATTACCTCTTGTGCCTTACTGTAGCCACTCGAGCCGCGCATCTGGCCGGCGTCTAATGCATATTGTCGAAAGACCAATGAAGTGCGCTTAGCGCCTTTGTAAGTCTCGGTGACAGTCATCGTGACCACGACTGTCATCAAATTTTTTAGTTGAGGATGAGGCTCAAACTGAGTCGAAACAATGTATCCGTGGACGATAGTTTCAGATTCATCTGCTAATTGGTCTAGCGTGCGGGGTAACACACGAGCCTCGGGCTCGCTGTAACTTGTGATCGGCAAACAAAGGAAAAACACGGCGAGGATAGTGACCGCAAATACGGCTGACCATTTCATGCGGCTAGTTATCCCTGGGACCATGACAAGATACCTAACAGGGCAAGGATTGTACTTCAGAAACTCTGGATAAGGAAGAGTAAACTGGGTAATCATTGTGAGGCCATTCCCAGCCATTAAGCTTCCGGCAATTCGGGCCCACCAACTGTCGTGCGCTTTAAGATTTCCGTAACTGGAAACCCATGCGAGCCGTCGTCCAACGCGTGAGCCGTGCTCAAGTAACCTTTGGCCATGAGGTTGTCGGGAAAATCGGTCCCGGGTTGCTGGTCTTACTAGGTGTCGGGAAATCCGACTCTGCGGCCGATGCAGAGTATCTGGTTACAAAGATCGCTGGCTTGCGCATCTTCGAAGACGAAACTGGCAAGATGAACTTGTCTCTGGGGGAAACACATGGAGACGTTCTCGCGGTTTCGCAATTCACACTTTACGGCGACATGCGAAGGGGCAAACGGCCTTCGTTTGATGAGGCGGCCGCCCCGGAGCTGGCGCGCGAACTTTATGAATATTTCGTCTCGAAAATTTGTGAGGTCGGCATCCCCTGCCAGACCGGACGCTTCCAGGCGACCATGCAAGTTGAGTTGGTGAACGACGGCCCAGTGACCATTTTGCTGGACTCTGCTCGGGCATTCTGAATTGGGTCGCAAGGCCGGGAAGCGCACGACTTCAGTCGTGCCGCGAAGAATTCGCCTGATCATGGCTTTAGCCGCTGAGGTGCGCGATCCAGCCTCCCTCAACGGCTAAAGTCAATCTTTCGATAGGGCACGCGATCCGGGTTATTCACTGAGCCGTTAATTGGCCGCCAAATCCGCCAATTTGAGAGCTTCGACACAGGCGCGTACGTTGTGAGTGCGAATAATGTGAGCCCCTTTTAGCGCAAGCGCGACCTCAGCGCCCAAGCTTCCAAACTGGCGATCGGCAAGGCTGGCATCTTTTCCGTTTTCTGCCAGAGCGCGCCCCACGAAAGATTTGCGCGAAACCCCGGCCAGTAATGGAAAGCGCAGTTCTTGGAATTCGCCGAGGCGCCTCAGCAAAGGATAATTTTCTTCGAACCGCTTACCAAAACCGAAACCGGGGTCAATGACAATCCGGTCGCGTTTAATTCCGGCTGCCACGGCCGCATCCGATCGCTGACGGAGTTCCTTCCTGGTCAGCATCACAATGTCGAGGACGGTAGGCAGCGAGCGCCATTCATCAGGACGGCCCCGGGTATGCGTTAGAACAACTCCGCAACTCAATCCCGCCAGTGTTTTCTTCATCGCGGGGTCCCATCGCAATCCGGAAACGTCGTTCACGATCTCCGCTCCGGTTTCCACCGCGGTGCCGACGACATTTGCCTTGTAAGTGTCGATAGAAATAATCGCCGATGGTCGTGCCTTCTTGATCCCCGTAATTACCGGCAGGACGCGGCGCAACTCTTCTTCCGCAGAAACGGCAGGATTTTCAGCTCCCACCCGCGCTCCAGGCCGTGTAGATTCGCCACCTATGTCAACAATGTCCGCGCCTTCGTCGAGCAATTTCAGCGCATGTGCCACGGCTGCGTCAGGCGACAAATACTCGCCGCCGTCCGAAAACGAATCCGGTGTGACATTCACAATTCCCATGGCCAGCGTTCGCTTGCCGAGCTCCAGCGGACGGCTGCCCAAATTCCATGTAAAGATGGGGCGCACGGTCTAATTCTCTCATTGCTGAGCTTACTCGACTGTCGCCATTGTTGCCGGTGCTAAAATCAGCGATGTAGATGCCATATCGTCGACTGCTCGCGTCCGTTATCTGCGCCGCAGTGGCATGCACATTCCTCGCGCATGATGCCGCCGCCGCTTCGCACAAGCCGCACATCTCCCTCAAAAAGCAGATTGAAACCATTCTGAATCAGCCCGACCTGGCACGCGGCTTCTGGGGGATTGAGATTGCATCGGCCGCCAGCGGCAAAGTTCTCTACTCGCTCAATTCCACCAAGCTTTTCACGCCCGCGTCGAATACCAAGTTGTTCACCACAGCGGCGGCGCTTGCTCTGATTGGCCCCGACTACAAGTTCCGCACTACGGTTGAGACCAACGGTTCATTGGATAAATACGGTAGGCTGACCGGCGACGTTATCCTGGTCGGCCGCGGCGACCCTACTCTCTCTGGCCGCGAACTTCCGTACGCCACGCACACCCAACGTGACGCCGATCCAACGAAAGTGCTTGAGCAATTGGCGGACGAGCTTGCCAAGAAGGGTGTGAAATACGTCGATGGAGATTTGATCGCCGACGACTCCTATTTCGCTTTTGAGCGATACGGCGACGGTTGGAGCCAGGACGATCTGGTGTGGGCGGACGGCGCACCGGTTTCGGCGCTGACTATTAATGACAATGTTGTTTTCGTCAACATTCTGCCCGGCGCACATCCCGGCGACAAGGCTTTTGTCAGCGTAACCCCGTTTGCCGATTACTACACCATCGACAATCGTCTGATGACCACTCCGACTGGCACCGCCCGCAGACTCTATATCAATCGGGAACCCGGCTCGACCGAGTTGACGCTGTGGGGAACGATTCCGGTCGATGACACAGGGGCAAACGAAGGCCTGGCGATCGAGGATCCCGCGGAGTTTGCCGCCAATTTATTCCGTCACTTGCTGGAAATACGCGGAATTGAGGTTTATGGAAAACAGCGAACCCGGCACACCGAGCTTTCCAATCTATCTACATTCACCAGTACAGTGATTGCTTCCAGCCGGGGCGGCGGCGACAACGCGCTTACCTCGCCCGCGGGGCCGCTGGTGCTTGCGGAATATCAGTCGCCACCACTCTCCGAGGACATTTCGGTCATAAACAAGGTCAGCCAGAACCTGCATGCGGAAATCCTGTTGCGATTATTAGGTCGCGAAAAAGGCACTGCTGGCACGGTTCAGGCGGGACTTGAAGTGCTTCGCGGATTCTTGAATAACGCGGGAATCTCGAGCGATGAATACGATTTTTATGACGGGTCGGGCCTGTCGCGGCAAAATCTGGTCACGCCGCATGCCATTGTCCAACTGCTGCAATATGCCGCGACGCAAAAATGGGGCGCCGAGTTCCGCGACTCACTTCCGGTCGCCGGCAGCGACGGCTCTCTTGCTGACCGCTTCAAAGATCTGAATCCGGCGGTTCATATCTACGGCAAAACCGGAGCGCTTGGCGGCGTCAAAAGCCTTTCCGGATATGCGGTGCTGCCCAAAGGCCAGCAGATGGTGTTCTCTATCGTCTCCAATAATCTCAGCGTTCAACCTAAGCGCGTCACCGACGTCATTGATAGCGTGTTAGAAGCCGCCGTCGATTCTGTTAAATAGCGGGCGGAAAGCTATGTTGCTGCATTGCGCTCGCATCTGCCGTTACCGTCTATAATTCTGCTCTTGCAGTTCGAGTAAGGAGGAACTCATGTCACAGTCCATTCCTGATAAGTATCGCGATCTTTTTACGAAACGTGCGTTTGCCAGCCTGGCCACGCTCATGCCGGACAGCAGTCCGCAGGTCACTCCCGTGTGGGTTGACCTCGAAAGTGATCTGGTTCTTGTGAACACCGCCCGTGGACGCCAGAAAGATAAAAATATGCGACGCGACCCGCGGGTGGCGATGGCGATTATCGATCCGGAAAATCCCTATCGTTACCTTGAGATACGTGGACGCGTGGCCGAAATTACTGAAGAAGGCGCCGACGCCCACATCGACAAAATGGCTAAAAAATATTTAGGCGCGGACAAATATCCCTACCGTCAGCCGAGTGAGACCCGCGTCATATTTAAGATCCAACCCGAGCGCGTGAATACGATGGGGTGAGTGGCTGCTAACTTCTAGCCACTTTTGAGTCAGACAAATCTAAGGTAAGACGTGGTAAGCGCAGAACCTTGCCGTGTTTTGTATTTAAATTCAAATGAAGAGTTCCATCCTCGATGCGACGCAACCTGCGCGAGCAATTAAGCCGCTCGACGTGGTTTGGGTGCGTTCCCAATTTCCGTCCCTAGCACGCGAAGTAAACGGCCATCCTGCGGCCTTCGTCGACGGCCCCGGTGGAACTCAAGTTCCGCAACGCGTCATCGATGCAATTTCGAATTATTTGAATACCAGTAACGCCAATACCGCCGGCGCCTACCCGACCAGCCGAGAAACAGATGAAATGATCGCGGGCGCGCATGCCGCGGTGGCAGATTTTCTCGCCTGCGATGCCGACGAAATTGTTTTCGGGCCGAACATGACTACGCTGACCTACGCCATCAGCCGCGCACTCGGGCGAGAGTTGAGAGCCGGGGATGAAATTCTGCTTACCCATCTCGACCATGATGCCAACATCTCTCCCTGGCGGGCGCTCGAAGAGCGAGGCGTGAAAATACAATTCGCGGATGTTAACGAAGACGATTGCACTTTAAACATCGATGACCTGGCACGCAAAATCACGCCGCGAACCAAGTTGGTCGCGGTCGGATACGCGTCCAATGCAGTAGGCACAATCAACAACGTGAAGACGATCATCCGCCTCGCTCACGATGCCGGAGCCATCGCCTACATAGACGCAGTGCATTACGCGCCACACGGGCCGATCGACGTCCGCAAGTTGGATTGCGATTTTCTCGCCTGTTCCACGTACAAATTTTTCGGCCCACATATGGGTGTGCTTTATGGCAAAGGTGAACATTTGACGCGACTACAGCCTTACAAAGTTCGCGCCAATACCAACGCCGTCCCGCAGCGCTGGGAGTGGGGCACGCTGAACCATGAATGCATCGCGGGCATCACGGCGTGCGTCGAATATCTCGCAGAGTTGGGTAAAAGTGTGGCCTCGTGTTCTGACCGGCGGCAAGCGCTGATGTCCGCTTACGACGCGATTCAAATCCATGAACGCAAGCTAATGGAGCGCATGCTTCTCGGGCTGGAAGAAATTCCCGGTCTGCGGCTGTATGGAATAGCCGACCCGGCGCGGCTGCAGTCGCGTTGCCCCACATTCGCAGTGCGCATCGACGGCCACAGTCCACTGGAACTCGCGACCAAACTTGGCGAGAGCGGCATCTTCACCTGGGACGGAAATTACTACGCCATCAATCTGACCGAGCGGCTAGGTGTCGAACAAAGCGGCGGCTTTCTGCGAATCGGGCTGGTTCACTACAACACCGAAGAAGAAGTAGATAGAGTATTAGACGGATTGCGCGCAGTATAAATTCGTTACTTCCACCATCGGTCGTGTAACGCAATCAGCACGCTAATCACCGTAGTCAGCGCCGCATTCACTAATCGGTCGTAAACTCCGCGGCGAACGTCATTGCGTTCCAACGTGTTGACCCGATCTTCCACCAAGCTCATCCGGCCTGGTTGCTGTCCCCCCGCAAGCATCTCCATTTTGACTTCCAAACTTGTCAATTTCGAAAGCACTTCGCATTGAAAATCGTTGTCGGTTACACGCACCACTAGTGGATGCTGGGTGGTCTCGCGCATGCGGGTCATTTCGTCGCTTGAATCTTGGGTCCGGTTGATCATAAAAGACAGCGCTTAGCTTTTAGCTCTTAGCCATTAGCTTTCAGCTTGCAGCCAGCAAGAACTGGTTCGCCAGAAACAAGCAGTTAGCGGCGAGAGGCGTTTTCAAAACGGATAATCAATATGCAGCGCCGCCGTGTGCCGTGAATATTTGGGTGGAACCGAGGCATCAAACTGGCGCAAGAAATAGTCTTCGACTTTTGACAAGCGCGGCAGCGTGAATGCCTGCGTCGTAAAACGCCCCGCCAGGTTTTCGTCATTGAATTGACCCCAGCCCGCGTCGCTCCAGCGCACTTCAAATCCTCCGCCGATTGGCGGCGCAATTCCGGCGTCGATGCTGGCCGTGGTCGAAGCCACCGCTGTGATCTGCGCCGAAGTCAGATCGTCCAGTGCTGTGGACCCGACCTGCGCGTTTGTAATCGGATTGATGGCGAGCGGAGTAGCGATCTTCGCAACCTCGGCTTCGAACGACAATGTCCTGGCAGAGTTGTCGGCGAACGTGATTGCATAGAGTGCGTGCTCGCCGGCAAGGTCCTGGAACGCAATATCCACCTCGCCCACCACAGCCTGAAAATTTGCTAAACGAGAAGGTATATTCACGGCCAGCGCATCGCCGGGGAAAATATCTGGCGCAGCCCCTGGGAGAAAATCACTCCACACCTCGTACATGCCTGTCCACCCTGCGATTGAGCCATCAGACAAGACAGCCAACGCTGCATTTTCGCAATCGGCCGTGGTGCGGGCGGGCGGCGACTTCACGTGAAGTACGGCGCTGCGCACGCCATTGTCAATCCCGCGCTGCTGCGCCGTAATGCCATCCGGATTCGTGACTCGCGCCATCGCTCTTCCAACCGTCGCCAGCAATGACTCACTGCCGTATTGCCCGCGATAATGGACCTCGATGTTCTGGTTCGTAGCCGGCACGTATGCGCTGAAGAAATCGAGCGTTGTGCCGGAAATAATATTGCACTCAGATCCCGAAGAAAGCGGCCCCACCAGACGCGAAACATAGGGCTGACCGGGAAGCGAGGTACGCACCTCGACATCGACCGCCTCAATCAACCGCGTAAATGCAATCGCGCAATACAAGCCGGGAGAATTCACCAGCGCATAAGTGCAGAACGCGGGAGCGCCAGAGATCACGCCATCGTAAAGAATATTCGCGGGCGCAATGATGGTGGCGGGATTGGCTGGATCGACATCGTGCACTTCAAGCACCAGGCGGACATTGGCGCTGACCTGCGCTCCGCCCAAACTCGCGCCTGCAGGGTTGGCGGCGCAATGAAAAGTCTGCTGCAGGCGATAAATCTCTTGCGAATAAATGCGCGTGGTCAGCACGTAATGATGGCCGGAGACCGTGACCAATGCAGTGCCGGCCGCTGCTCCATCGATCAGTGCCTGGATTTGTGAGACCGGCCCAACCGGAGAAATTTGAAATCCCGCCAGGCAATTTGCAGCGGAAACTGTGCCGAGATACAAGCCGCCGAGAATCCCCGAGGAAAGGTTTGAAGTGAAAACCACATCACCGTGTTCAATGACCCAGGAGCCGCCAAGTTCCATCTGTTCCACAAACTTCACAAGGGTCGTGCCATCCGAGCCGGTGCCTCCCGCGATCTGCAGCTTCCCGCCTCCCACCACAACCGCGTGGGCCGGATCAGAGACGCTCCATCGCGTGGGATTGAGTGCCGACGTGCTGTATTCCTCATTGACCAGTGTCGTGCTGCGTTTCGTAAAGGGAGGTTGCGAAAGATAAAAGCGTGTGCTCACTCCGTTGCCGACGAAGTAATCGCGAACGTAAGCTCGGGGCTCCAGATTGCCGAGCACGGTCACATCGTTCACAATCGCGTTGCCTGGCTGCAGCGTGAGACCTCCCGGGCAGAAGTTCGGATCTGACTCGTTCAACGCATACACAGCAGCGCCGATTGGAGCGAGTATAACCGCCCCATTAAAAACTCTATAGCTTGCGCGCGCTGCCGTAGAAATTGCAGCTGCATGCGGTGACCAGGTGTTTTGCGGATCGGGCACATAATAAGGAAGCGTATCCAGGTTCTGGACCGCGCTGACGTCGAAAGTTCCGGGGATTGCGTCTTGCGTCAACTGCCGGAGCGCGTCACCCGCGCTCCGGGCCACAAAAGGGCTGCGCGTTGAGAGTCGCTTTTCGTCTAGCAGGAACTCGTCACTGAGCGCCACAAGGTTGTAGCGGTACATGGCGCCGCGCTCGCCCCATCCCAGATATTCGTATTCCGGATCAGCTTTTATGTAACCCGTGAAAACATCCTGGCCATTGGTGCGGCCCAGGGTCACGCGGGCACCACGGCCCGGCACCACAAAATCCGCGCCGACCGAGATCAGGCTGAATGCCAATTGCGAAGCTTCATTCAGCTTGCGCGTGACTTTTGGGGTGCGCGCAGCGTCGATATCCGCAGTGTAGTCGCGCAGTCCAAGGCCATCGAGATTGTCAATTTGCAATTTCATTGTGAGTTAAGAATTCCTGGTGCAGCACGATGGTTTCGCCTCGAAATTGATTCAGTACAGCGCCGACATTGCGGCGGGGAAATAGCTCCGATAGCAAACGGCGATCTGACCGTCATTCTCGTCAGTATGGGGCAAAGCGATAAAAGCAGCGTGAAGCGCTACGGCGGCCGTCGGTTTAGCGACCTCAATAGTTTGTTCGCGCGTGAATGGCAGAGGTACGCTGCCGGTGGTCGGATGCACCGTTGTCGTCGGGCTCAATCGCGGATAGTGGAAACAAATCCTTCCGCCCGACGCATCACCCGCGATAAATAATGCCGACCACTCCTGGAAAAATGCTCCCCCTTCGCGGTCTACGAAAGCCACAACTTTCTGCACCCCTGCGCCCGATGCGGGCGCTCCGCCCAGCAATGGCTGCGCCAGCAATAACGACGTCGCGGTAAGTTGCGCAACCCGTGCCAGATTGAAGGTGACGCGGCGAATGTAGTTCGCGTCCTGATTAACATCTGTCGGACTGTTAACATACGCTGCTAAAATTCCGGAGCCCACGTAACCGGTCTGCTGTTGATAATCAGCGTCCACCGCGATTACGTCGCCCAGAGAAAACGAAGCGATTGCGCCAGCGCCGACGATTACCTCGCCTGCGGTAGAACCTGGCAGAACGGCAATCGCCGACAACGGCGCTCCGCCTGAGGGTTGCGCTGCGGCATTGGGATCGGAAGCCAGCACGTTCATGTGCTCAGAGCCGCCGGCCAGCGCCATCTGCAACTTTCCCCATTCGCGAAAATCGAATTCGATGCGAGCATCGAGCACTCCGCGAAACTGGGCCGCGGCTGCGCCCCGAATGCCGGCGCGGAGCGGCTCGCTGGGAGTGAGGCTGACCCGCTGAAAATTGTCGATCCAGCCCAGGTCGATCCACGGTGCTGGTGGCGCATCAAGCGCAAACGTCCCGCTTTTTCCGGGATCGAAGAGAGTTGGAACTTCAGTGGCGCGATTCACCGGCGCGAAATATGCGCGCACGCGCTGGCCGACGGGCACCATCCCGCCGCGAATTGCAAAGCTGCTCATAATAAGTCCGTCCTCGTATTAGCAAGCACTCAGCATTCAGCACCCAGTGCGCGCAAGCTTCAACTTGAGAAGCGAATACTCGTGCCGTGATTGTGGGGTTAGCTGAGTGCTGATTGCCGAGTGCTAACCGCTTTTTTTCTTAAAATTCCACTTCCGAAAAGAAAAACACTCTCAGGCTGGTCGTGCGTTCCAATCGCACTCCGGTAGTGCCGCGCGGCAGAGCTTCGGTTCGCGGAGCTTCACTGCCGGCGATTTTTCCGAGTTGTGGCGTCGTCCACACGATGCTTGTTCCCAGGCTCGCCGGAGTCGTTTGCGTGAAGTCGAGCTTTGGCGTCACTGCAGGCTGGCAGATGCTGATTAATTCCGTATCGAGCGCAGCCAGAGTGCGCCCGCGGTCCACTCCGGTCTCGGCTGTGCCGAAGGTGTGGTAAGAGATCAGGCATTCCAGCGAGAAGATCGCCCGATCGCCCACCTGCTGCGGCACCGCCTGAACAGCGCCCCACTCGATGTAAAAGGCGTCTGGCAACGGCTTCACCGGGATCACGACTTCATTTTCTGCGGCCACCACCGCCGGCCGGGTCACGCCGTTCAGTGTGATCACGCGCGCAGGATTCAGCGCCGCCAGACGGTTGCGCAGCGTTATGTAGAAAGTGTCTTTGGTGAATTGCATAAGTAGCCTTCAGCCGTCAGCTATCAGCCATCAGCTAAAACGGCAAAACAGTTGGAATCCATGTTTCGGTTCAGTTTGCTCAGGCTCGTGGTTTGACACGAGACCAAGCTGATGGCTGACGGCTGACAGCTGCATCACTCCACTGCCACCACTCGATAGAGGTACGCCGTGCCTGCGAAATATTCGGTGCTCACGCTCTCGATGTGAAACAGATCTGCCTGGTGTTGAATTCCCAAGGCCAGATCGAATAAAGCCTGCGCACTATCAGCGCCTTCTTCATCAACTGCATTCGCTACTGCTGATGCAGAAATCAAAAACTCCAGCCGCACCTGCGGACCGGTATTTGGCGACGGCAAGGTGCGCACAACGACTGGTGAAATTGTCAGCAGCTGCACCCCAGGATCACTCAGTCCCAGCTGTGCACTGTCGCTCCCAGTCTCCGTCGGCAGCGGTAGCACGAGCCCGATTTGATCGCCGCCGAGCGCGCGCAACAGCGCATCGGCCGCGCGTAAAACCGCAGTTCCAGCGATGGCCATGGTTTATCTCGTTTTCTGCGCCACAAAAGGCGCGAGCATTGCGCGCACGGTGTTGTCGAGAAGATCGGGCGCAAAGTAATCCATGCGGAAGCGGTCGATACGGCCGGTCTTTACGTTCACCGCCGGCGTAGCCTGTGCGTTGCGCACCACCTGGGCGCAGGCATACTTCACGGCGTCCGGAATGGTGCCGTAGCCTGCCGTGTAAACAAAGTCCACTTCGCTGAACCACAAGCCCACCAGGTTCATCGGCAGCGTGAGTTCGCCGGTCGTTGGATCGAAGTCGACCGATGAGGGATCGATGTTGCTCCACGTTCCCGGCATCCCGAACATCAGCGCGACATCGAGACGCAGATCATCGAATGGCCACTCCCCACGTCGCGGTATTGTGTATCGCCCACGGCCAGAAACGATCGGCGAAGTAGCCGGCGCCAACGGGGCGAGGGGAAGATACGTGAGATGAATCGTGTTGCGGTCCGCCGTCATGCGGATGCGCTCTTCGTACTGCGCAATCGCCAACGTGGCGCGCCGACAATGCGCGTCGATCAACGATGATGCCGCGCCGACCAGGGACGGGTCCGTGGTGGTATCAATTCCATAAAGTTGATATTCAGTGGGGTCGAGGTAGTTCATGAAAACAGCTCCTGGCGGTTATCAATTAGGTTTTAAAGTTGTCATCCTGAGCAAAGCGAAGGACCTATGTAACTCGTTTGGAGTACACGAATCCTTCGCATTTGCGCAGGACGACAGTTGAGTTGGAGTTGTGAATGATCGAAGACCGACGATCGAGGACCAATGGCCGACGATCGAGGACCAATGGCCGACGACCAACGACTCTTTTCCTTATCGATCCACCTTCACTTCGTAATGCGCGTAAGAAGCGCCCTTCACCACCACGCCTCCGAACTTGACCACGACATTCTGCGCAGCCAGAGAGCTGGGCAGTCCAAGTTGGAATACGCGCGGGTTGGGATCGGTGAGCCAGTGATACTCGATCATGTCTTCACTGACGATGTAAGCCGGCAGCACCGCCGTGCCGCTGCCCGGAGTTCCTGTGTACCCGATCGTCCAGTCAGGAATGAGCGGCAGATCTCCGGCTTGTGTGCTCAAAGCCTTGACCATGAACCCGGCGGTGATTTCGACAGTATTGAGAACGACGTTGAAGTCGGCCTTCATTTCGCGGTCAATCAGGTCGAGCAGCACCGGGTTGGCATAGATCGCAGTCGGACGGACTGCAAACGATGAACTCGCCACCATCTGCGCCACCGTGGACTTCAACCCGTCCACGATGCTGGCGGACGTGCCGATTGTTGTAGTGTTTCCGCCTGCTTCGATCTGCCCGATTGCGCCAAAATATTGCAGCGTGGTCGGCGTCGAGAGTGAAGTGTCGGTGCCGTTCCACAGCGAGACATCATGCGTGCGCATGATGCCTTCGACCGCATCTGCCAGGTCTTTCGCTTGCAGGTACGCGAACTGGCTCTGCTGGCTTCCGACCTCGAGGTCAAACAGGTTGTAGTTGATCTGCGAAACCAGCGCTTTCAGCGGAACACTGCGTTCCACCCGAGTTGGCGACTGAGTGGTTGGCACAATGTTGCGTGGGTCCACGAACGCCTGCGCCGCAGTCGGCGAGGCAATGGCAGTCTCTTCGAAGAAGCGCGAAGGATGCCCGGTTGCCGGCACCTGCTTGATGCGCTGCCCAAATGCTCCACGACGGCGCACGATGTCGGTAATTTCGGTTTGATAACGGTTAACTTCAATCGCACCCGGCCCAAGAAAATCAGCGGCCGCGTGCAGGTCAATAAATTGTCCGTTCATGTTTTATGTTTTCTCCTGGAGAAAATTTGAAATCGCTTATCTTCCTTAGCACCCGATCAACAGCAAATAACTTTCATCCGGCGCGAAGCTGTCATCCTGCGCGAAGCCAAGGACCTATGTACTTCGCCAGCATGTGATCAAGAGCAAACAGCTGTCGTGTTTAGCGCCACGGACGCCGCCGTCCTACTCGATCATTCCCGCCCGCGCCATCTCCGCTTTCACGGCAATGCGTTGTTCCACGCTGAGCGTTTGCAGTGTCTTGTCGAGGGCCCCGGATTCGAGTTTGTCGCCTGGCTCCGCGTTGTTCTTGGCCAGGAGCGCAGACACAAACGGCGACAAAGTCTTGCGGCTCAGCCGCGCCGCCTGCGCCTTGAGATCCGAGTTGACTTTCTCGAGTTCAGCAACCCGGCGCTCAAGTTCGCGCGAGCCGGCGGCCTCTATATCTGTTCCGCGTTCTTCAACTGCCGCCACAATGCGGTCGACTTTCGCATTCATGGCATCGTGTTGTGCGTCCAGTTTTCCCAGGACGCGATCCAAAGTTTCAGCCGCATTCGCCAGGCGGTCAGCGGCAGCGGCCAGTTGATCAAGCGTTTCGTTTTGTTCCATGAGTTCTCCTTTTTAGCCATCAGCTATCAGCCATCAGCCATCAGCTATCAGCTATCAGCCATCAGCAAACCCAACCACTTGTCATCCTGAGCGCAGCGAAGGACCTATGTACATGGTCAAGTCTGACGGCTGACGGCTGATGGCTGACGGCTTTACTCCATCTCAATCCACGTATCCCGATACGCAGCCTTGTCTCGCCGCAGAATCGCCGCGCCAGTAAAAGTTACTTGAGTAAGGGTCCAGATCTTCGCGCGTACATCGGCAACGCTGGCATCAGAAATCTCATACGACATGCCGAGCGGATTCGCGGTTCGCCGGCGCGGTGTCCCATTGGCGTGAATAATGCCCGATTCAATTTGCTTAATAATCTCCGGAAAATCTTTCGCGAAAAGATACCCACTAAGCTCCAGCTCTTTCCCGCTGATGTCTGCGCCGGTAATTACGCCGATTTTTCGGCGAGCATCGTGGCGGTCGAAACTTGGCGAGTAATCAAGCGCCATGCCAAGTAACGATGGCAGTGCGCGTTCGGCGGCAGTGCGGGTCAAAATTACGCGATGCCCGCGCGACCCAGCCGGCGGCTTGTCAGAAGGAGTGTCCACCAGTGTCAACACGCCTCGGAAGGGCTCCCGGTTCGGATGTCCGTGCACTGCGGGCATGACAATCGCCATCGATGCAAGTTGGAAGTTCATGATTTAGCTTTGGCTCCTGATAGCTGTGAGCGGCGAGTAACGAGCGGTGAGCAAGCACAACTCCTCGCGCATAGCTCACCGCTCGCCGCTTTTTTTAAACTTACGACTGACGGCTGATCGCTGACGGCTTATATCGGCGGCAGTCCGCGCATTTGCCGGACTTCATTCACCGTGAGCACGCCCGACTGAATCAGAATTTGCTGAATCTGCGCTTCTTCCATTGCGTCACCGGGACCATCCACATCGGTGAACACGAACTCAAGATCATCCCACCCAAGCTTTTTGCAGATCGCATCGCGTGTTAGATATTCGGCGAACAATCGGGCGGTTGGCACAATCGCCTGGCGAAACGCTTGATCGTTCATCTCGCTTGCCGTCGAGCGATTCACGTCGCGTTCCAATCCGAGCGATTGGGGCGGCAGATCGAATGCATCCGCGATAATGCGCAATAGAAATTCCTGCCACTGCAATCGCAAGTCGGCATCCGTGCCCCCGCCGAAGCGCAACACCTCAGGTTTGTTTTCGACGGAAAGGATCGGAACACGTCCGGTTCCCTCAATTTCGTCTTGCCACCAGCGAATCAGGCGCTCGTGCTGCTCAGGACTTGCGCCTTGCAACCACAGCGCATATTCGACGACTGAGTTTGACGCCAACCGTCCCGCATATCGGTGCGCGCCCAGAAAAGAATTGATCGATTCAAAGGCAACTTCCAACCGCCCCAGGCCGAACGGCGTAAACGTGCGCGGATTGAGCCGCATGTAGATCAATTCTTCGTCGGCGAGAAGAATGTTCGCGTTCGCGCCCGCCCTCGAAGTGACCTGCTCGTATCGGACCGAGCTCGGCACCCCGTCCCAATCAGCTCGAATGTTGATAGTTGCGCCGTCAACCGGCCACAACGCGAGCGGATGATTCGGGTCTCCGGTAGCTTCAACCTCAATGGCTCCGTATCCGCCGACAATCACATCTTCGAGCACCTGCTCGCATAGCGAACGGAACGAATCATCCGGATTTGGCGAATGCAAATTACACGTCAACACTTGCACCCGCGACTGAGTATCCGCCGATTCCGGCGCGCTTGGTTTCAGCTGCACCCGCCAGCGCATTCCAGCGATGTGGTCCTTGATCGTGTTGATGGCCCTGCGCGCCACCGGCGTTTCCGAAAAGCGCCGCAGGTTCATCGGCGTCGGCCGCGGCATGGTCTGCGCGCGCGTCCCGTAGGTGTTTAGTATCGACGGGAGCGGGATCGTCCGCCGTTTGCCTGCCAGCGGTCCGGCAGAGCCTGATCCGGCAAAGATGCTTCCGCTTTGTGTCATCCGGTTCACGAAAGACACTCCTGCAATCCGGCGCATTGCGCCGCGTAACGTATTTGTAATTTTCATGGGATTTTTACGGTTGAACTGGTGATGAAGTCGTTATGTCACCCAACACTCAAACTTCTTGTCATCCTGAGCGAAGCGAAGGACCTATGCACTAGCTGGCGGCTGCAAAGTCTCGGGCTGCCAGCGATTTCGATTCGTACCGGCTCTACTCATCGAGTCCACAAAACTTAATTCCTGTCATCCTGAGCGAAGCGAAGGACCTATGTACTCGCTGGCGGCTGCACAGTCTCGGGCTGCCAACGATGTCGATCGTACCAGCCGTCGCTCAGATCCCGCCACTCCGCATTTACCGAAACGATCAGCGCCATTTTCTTAATCCGCAACCAGCCCTTGATTTCCTTCTCGCGGCTAATCGCGCGATGTACGTCCTCATAGCGTTCGTAATAAACCAAACGGTCCAGCTTGTACTTTGACGTAAATGCGCCACCCTCGCCACGCTTGTGTTGCGCGACACGGCGCATCACGCTATCGGTCACGCCCGTATACAACGTTTTAGAGCGATTGCTCATGATGTAAACGAAATAAGTCTTCGTTGGGGCCAAATACATCCTCGCTCCTCGGTGATCCTGAGGCGGCTTCAGCCGCCGAAGGATCTGTGCACTTCACCGCAGTCAAGTACATAGGTCCTTCGCTTCGCTCAGGATGATAGCGTTAAAAAGTCACACTCGAAGCTCCAGCCTGATTCCCTCCGCGATCCCCGGCATTTCTGCCGCACGCGCCACCACGATGCCGCTGTCCTGCATCATGTCGAGCGCAAAATTTACTTCGTCACGACTGCCGTCGAGATCGTCATCCACCACTGCGGTCAGCCACGCTTGTGTATTCCGCTTCGCCCGCATTCCGGCCGCGATCTGCGGAAAACGCGCCGCCAGGATCATGCCCTGGTGCACTCTCTGAGTGAGTGAAACCGCATGCAGAAACTTGAAGGCGCCCTCGGCCGGATAGCCAAAATCGAGTTTCATTGGATCTCCTGGCCGGGTTAATTCGGCAACCGAAATATCATGCACCATGAATGGCAACACGCCGGCAGCCTCAAGCTCATTCTTTATATAGGCGATAATTCGCTGGCGACCACTGATTTGGCGTTTCTCGGTCCCAGGCGGCGTCTCTAAATATATTGAGCTCAGCGTCTCCAGTTCCATGGCGGGAGACTCAGTCAAACAACCTTGCAAGCGGTCGAACTGAATTATGTTTGACCACGCATCTCCCACCCGCCTGATAAGTTCCGAACGCTTATGTGGATCTTGTAACTCTCGCCTGATCTCCCGTTCCATTGCGTCCAGCTCTTCCGTATTCAGCAACGGATCAAAGCAATGGAGCCGCCGCAAATTTTTCGTGAAACGCACGTCGGCAAAGCCGGTTGACTCGCTCCCAGGCGCAATCGCCACCAGCCCGAGGTTAATGCTCTCGCCCTTGGTGGCATCTCCCGCGTAACGAAGCAGAAAGAATTCGAGTTGTTGCAATGCAGCCACTAGCTTCTAACTACTAGCCATTAGCAACCCATTTGACGATTGCTAACAGCTAGAAGCTAGTAGCTAGAAGCTGATGTCTAATTCTCCACCCATCCCGGAAACGGCCTTCTCGGCGAAATCCGAAAGCATGTGATCAACTCCCGCACTCGTGCCCGGCGCTCCATCAGCGCCTTGCCTAAATTTTCCAGTGCTCCCCATTCACTGCCATACCATTCCGGCGGTATCTCTCCCGCCTTAGACCAGATTTCGTTTTCACATATGGTCTCGATTCGCGAAAGCCAGGGCTCGAACGACTCCCACCCTTTGATCCAGGCATAAGCCTCATTGCGCGCAAACACCCCGCGTAGGGGATAGTCGGGGAACGTCCACTCCCCGGCGTTGAAGCAGTAACCCTGATCAATGAACGTCGCCGTGTACTTGCGCTCTCGGCCCCGCCGCCAGAACGCCGCCTGCCGGCCATTAGCGTTTCCCGTCCACTTATCGAGCGCCAGCATCCCCGCGAATGCATCGATGTTTCGCAGTCGATCGAACAACTCGACCGGCAACCAGTCAAACACGCGGCCTTCCACTGGATTCACCACATACCGGGACCCAAACTGCAATCCCGGCTCGCAGTCGATAACATTTCCCGCCAGCTGAATATTCAGCTCCGGCGAGTGCCTGATGAGCCAATCGTTGACTTCGACGACTTCAGTTACAGGAACCGGCAATCCCACCCGCTCCGCCAACCGCGTCGCCAGCAGCTCATTCGCCAGTACTCGCAAGTGCTGCGGATTATTACGAAACTTGACTACATAAAAATGTCCGTCGGAGCAGCGCATCAAGTGACTCTGCGCGCCTCCCCGCATCCTGCGAACGTGTTGGACTGCAGTAACTGGCAAGCAGGCTGATGTCGATCATCACTCTGGGCGAGCACGCTCGGAGCTCCACAACCTTGATTGTGGGGCGGGGGCGGCCTTCGCCCGCCATTATGAACAGTGCCCGCATCGAAAAATGTGACGCCTGAACATCCCAAAGCTGTGGATTTCGTCAGCCAGTCTCATCATTATTTGGGTTCCGCCATCGCCGCCCTGGCCGCCATTGCAATCGCCATTGCCATCACGCAGTCGTCGTGGCTTCCTGAGTTGCTCCCCGATCCGCCATCTGCCCGCCGGATAAACGTCCGGCACTCCGCCAGCAATCGTTCGCTTTGAAACAACTGCGGCTTTATCGACAAGATCGCGGCCAGGTTTTCTATCATCGCCGGCTTCGTGACCGCCGACGTTAGCCAGCCGTCCTGTCCGCCGTCGCAGAAAATTTTCTCGTATCCAGCCGCCCGCAAATTCGCCAGCACGCCATATCCGTGATTGTTTCGCTCCACCACTAACAGCGCTTGGTTATAAGTCCGCGCCAGCACGATCACCTTCATCGCCAGTTCGCGTGGAGAATAATGCCCGTGTAACTCCGCGCACTGCATCGCAGTCTGCCGGTCGATCACCTCAGCGCAGGCGTAATCGCCTTCCGTTCCGCCGCCCGCCGGATCTACTCCAATCACGTACTGCCGCTCAGGTCGCGGTTGCAACCAGGTCGTCAGCCGCCCATTGTCGCGAACCAGCGCAGGGCCCGACGCCGCCTCCAGCGCCCGGTCAATCGCTTCCAATTCGAAGATGCATTCGCCAGACGCCAGAAAGCACGACACCGGATCTTCCGCATACTCCTGTGCCGCCAATTTTCGTAATTGCGCGCGATTGGTTCGTCGCCAGGCAATCTGTTCATCGCTCAATTGCGAATGCAGAACCAGCTCTTCTTCTTCCGCAGTCAGCGGCCGAACTCTGTCCGCTCCCGCCGGATCGCGATACTCATCGTCATACCACCAGGGAAAAAAGTGCCGGGTGTATCCAGTTTCATTCGCCTGCTGCCACTCTTCGTAAAAAACTCCGCCCGCCCCGTTCGGCGTCGACTCCAGAACAATGTCCCCACCCGCCGGAACCGCAGCCCGCAACGATGCCAACGCTTCCGCCGGCTCGCGCGGCCAGCGGGCGACCTCCGAGCAATGCAAATTGTGGATGGTCAGCCCGCGGCCGGCATTCACGTCCGCAGCGGTGGCCACGCGGTACTCGCTGTCGAGCCGGGGGAACACCATCTGCCGGACGTTGGCGCGTGAGCGGGTGAGCGCGCCGCGTTTCATCGCATCGGGCAGGTTCTCCCAGAAGCGATGGACGATCTTGAAAATCTCCTCTGCCGATTCCTGGTCGTGCGCCACCTGCACCGTCATCGTCCCAGGGCGCGTAATGGTTTGAACAAAAAAACGCGCGGCAACGTAGGTCGTGATCCCCATCTGCCGCGCTTTCAAAATTATGTTGCGATGCGTGCAAGTCCGTGCAAATTCTGCTTGTGCACGGTTCAGGTGTAATGGAACCAGTCCACGCTTTTTATTCCGTACCCGCAGCACGCTCGCGATCAGAAAATCGCGCAGCGTCTCACAGTCAGAAAGCCTCCGCCGCTTCGCGGGGATCTTCGCCTCCAGCGACATTCCCAGCCGCTGTAGCAGAGCAATATCGTGGCTCACTTTTCAACCTGAATGTTCCGCGAAAAAAGGCGGACTAAGGCGTACGCACGCCAGACCTCACTGCGCTCTCCACTGCATTGATCCCAGCGATGTCCGCTCCTAAATCGGTTCCATCACTCGCCTGGTTCGCTTGGCCGGCAGCAAAAACCGACGCAGCCGTGCATGATGGCGAAGGATTATTCGGCCCTTTGCATAGCCGGTAATCTCCGCCATTGCCGCCGTTGTAATTCACAAACCCCACCGCCGTCGATGCAGGCTGCCAGATGGGTGAGCTGAGAAACACGCTCGGCGATGCTGTACTATCCAGCAACCCCAGATGATTAAAGATGTAATTATTGAAGCAGGGCACAAGCGCCTTAGCCTCGGTATTACTACTCCCAGTTCCGGCTGCCGTATCACAGTCGTTCGCTTCTCCGTTCGCATTCACAAACGTGCTCGAACCCGGCGAAGGAAAGAAATTGTCCTGCCAGGTAAAGCTCGTGACTTTGAACTGGGCCAGGTTATTGGCGATTGCAAATGTATTAGTGACGTTGCCAACTAAGGTGTTGTGGTGGAAGCTTATATTGTCGGCCAGGGGAGCTGCAGTTGATGTCCAAGCAAGTACCGTGGTCGACCCCGCCCCGCCCAGCTGCAAAGCTGTCATAATTTTCAAAAACCCGTTCCCCCATCGCTGGTAATTCACATCATCGCCAAGAATGTTTGTTACCGATACTCGATGGGTTCCTAAGGCCTCATTGAGTGGGACCACTACCATGCCGGTACCGAAATGCACACCTTTGAGGTATCGCACGGTGATGTCATTGATATGCTCCGGACCGTATCCAACCGTTACTCCGCTGCCGTCAGTGGTTTGGTTGCCTGCGTTAATAGGTTGCATCAGCATCATTGTGCCGTGTTGGCCGCCGCCGTTACCCTGCGATCCCCAGCCCAGCTCCTCCAGGCTGTTCTCCAGCAAAACCCGGTTTCCGCATTTCAATTCCCAGCCGTTCTTAACGGTGTCCGCCTTAAGGTCAAAGGCAACTATGGGAGCCAATCTGGTTACCGTTAATGTGCTTGACCCGATTGTGTTGTCGGAAGCCGTCGCCGTAATCGTGTGAGTGCCTGTTGTCTGCGGAGACGTATAAAGCCCGAATGTTCCTTGCATCGTAATTGTGCCAATAGTAGCGTTTCCCCCAACTACCCCATCCACCGACCAGGTCGTTGATGTTGAAGTAAAGTTTGGCACGGCATTGAACAGCATCTGGAACTGACGTTGATTCCCAGATGAGTCCGCATAAGATGGTTGAATTCGTAAATCAGAAGCCGATGGTCCAACTGCGAGTAAGTGGGCTGGCGTAGAAGCAACAATTGTGATCGTCGACGATGCTGTCAGGACGCGGTCATTGCCGAGTGTGGCTAATCTTCCATCCGTCACCGTGAAAGACAACGTAAGAGTAACCGAACCCCCCGCTGGGATGCTCGCCGGTGCCTGATACGTGTAAATTCGCTGGTTTTGACTGGCATAAATGCCAGTACCTGTAGCTACCCCGTTCTGTGAAGTAACCGTGCCACAGTCCCCTGACCCGCAAGTTGGCACCAGCGTCGCTGTCGGGCCCACGGCTCGATTGATTCCTGCATTGCTATCGTTTTCAATCAGCACCTGAAACTGCATCGCTTGATTTATGGCAAGCTGCACCACAGAAGGAATTAAATGAGCGGCCTGATCATTCGCCGGTCCATAGCCGGTGCCTTCAATATTTTCCGTTTCATTCAACGTTTGTCCGATTTGTGTGTCCCACAAAGGATTTTTGTAGAGCCATTGCTGCGAAAACCACACGTCATGCGGAATGCCGTCGAAGCCCGTAGACGGGCTGAGAGGTTCTACGAATGAACCGCAGAACAAAGATGACATAGTGCTGGCGCTGACAAAGTTGTTCGCAAACTTTCCGAAACCTACATTAGTAAGGTTCTTGCCATTTCCCCAGCCATAGGCCTGAGCATCCCCACCCCCGCCTGCGAAGGAAAGGGTTATGTCGTAGATGTAGCTATCCAGCACCGCAACCCAGCGCACTCCGCCGAATTGGAACCCCCTTGTCGTCTGCCTTTGCGCATCGCCATGAACGATATTGCGATCAAAGATGATGTTAGTCGCCTGTGCATTCATGCACGCCGTGTCGGGCGCCGTGCAGGCACCATTGTTACTTAGCGTTATGATTCCGAAGTCCAGGTCGTAAGTATTGACTCGTCCCCATTCAATGCCCACAAATCGGTAATAGCTTCCGCTGATCAGAATGGTTGATCCAGTTCCCGATTTCTGAATATAAGGCATGTGTCGCGCCGGAGATGTACACGTGTATGAGGGCAACCCCACGAGGACAGAAGCCGCCATCCCCGAGTAGCAGGGCGTAACGCGGTTGCCTTCTGTTGGGAAAGTCAAGTCAGTCGTGTCACGCTCGATAGTGATCCAATGCGCAGAGTCACAGACCTGGGCAAAGTTCAGATTGCCATTCGGCGCGACGTAAACTGTGTTCTGCATTTTGAGCGTTTCTCCGCACGCTAACGTATTTATTGCTGTCGAGAGTTGGGTCGAGTTGAACGTGCACCCCGAAGGTGCACAGATCCCGCTGGTGCCGTTCCCAATAGTGATGACCGCCCCTGGGCTGGGTGAGTGCGCAATATCGGTTCTCCAGTTCAATAACGCAGGGTCGGGAAGCGCAACACTCGCGTTCCCAACCACGGCAGGAGTCAACATCGACCCCTGCGAGTTGAAATTGCCCGACCAGGCGGACTGCTGCGCGCATGCACTCGCGCCCATCAGAACCACTAATAAGAATGATTTCATAATCGTCTGATAACGAAGCCACTGACTTCTTCTCTCGCTATTTCGCTTTTCCAGGTGCCTCAGCCACCAGAGCATAAGCGCCCATTTCCCAGGAACTGCCAAACAGCGTTTGATCATCGCCCATCAGGTCATATTTGAATTCACTTGTAAGGGAAGCCCCGGCGTTCGCCACGGGAGAGCCACCTGTAGGGCGCACATCCACGGGAGCTCCTGTCACCGAATCTGCATAGTAAGTCGTGCCAGAGTTCTGTTTCGCCGCAAGCAAATAGTTCACCAGCTGTGTGTTCGTCATCAATGTCGCACCGGACTGTTTCAGCGCATCAACCATCACTTGCGCCTGGTGCGCCGAGAGTTCATTCACGTGCCAGAACAGACCGATCGGAACTCCCCAGACCGCTGATTTGAATACCAGTGCCTTGATTTTGTTCGCTAGCTGCGCATCCGTGAGGTTTTGAAAATTCGGGGCTATGCCCTGGCTCAAGATGTTCTGCACATCGATTCCGCTGGCGATAATAGTCGCGGCATTTGGAGAAGGTTGCATCACTCCCGATCCGCGCGATCCCGCGTATCCCGCCGTGACCGCAATAGCTTCGGTCGAGGTATCCTCGTAACTGCCCGGATACACATACACGCGATTTGCTGGCAACCCCGCCAGGTTCGCGCTCATCCACGCCATCGCCCAACCAATTTCGTCGGTCATTAGACGAGTTTTATCCATCAATAATGTGTATGGAGCGCTCATAATGTCCTGGGCGGCAACGTCGGCGAGGTCTTCGCTCTTTACGGCGCTCTTCATGTTGGGGTCAGCGCTCACAAAAAATACTCCACGCTGGTTCAGCGTAAAGACAAGTCCGCCTAACGTATCTAGTCCGGTGGGTACGATGTCTGTACCTGATGGGCTCAAATTCCAGTTCACTTGTGCGGCGGGATCGCCGGGCGCAGTGATGACCAACTGATTACTCGAAATGGTTAAAGTAACGCTGCTCGCAGCGGTCCCGGTGTAATGCACCGTGAATGCATTGGGAAACACAAAATATTGGTGCGACACTGAATGCGCGTTCACGTCCCAGCCCGAATTGATCCAGGATTGGAAAGTAGGAACCAGCTGCTGTGAGAGCGGATACCCCGTTACCACCGCGATGCTGAGTGGAAAACTCTTCTGCTGGAACATTGGCAGCAGCGCCTGAATATATTGATGCGACCCATCGACTAAGCCCGGATCGTCATAGGTTAGCGTGATTCGCGCCGGATATTGCATGAATCCGCGCACAGTAGGCGGTGTATCTGCCGGAATATTATTCCCGCCGTCAATTGGGCCGGGCGCACCGGCGATATCGGTCGAAATTCCTGTCGCCAGGTTGTTCGCATAAAAATGACAGTATGAGTAAGTCACGGCTCCTGTGTTATCCATCAAGCCGTAAGTCCGGTTGGCATAGGCGCGGCAGTTCTTGAGCTCAATCGCGGTCGGTGTGTTATCGAAGTGATAGCCTACGTAGTTACGATGCGCATCAGTGTTGTATAAGTGAATGTCTCCAGGCGTGCCTGAAGGGTGAATATAAAATCCAATCGGCACCGTACCATTAGGCACCTGGCTGTCCGCAAGGATATTCGCCAGCCAGACGTGATCGCTTGCGCCTTGTACCTGCACTCCATAACCGTCATACCAATCGAGCTTAATGTGCTGAATCTCGATGTAACTTACATTGTTGACATTGATCAGCGACTGCCCGCTCAAAATGATCGGAGTCACTGATCCGTATCCGGTAACCGGGTTCCCGCTCGACGAATACACGTACAGAATCTGGCTGACACTGTCGTAGTACCAATCCCGGTCATGTCCGAGGGCGGCTTGAGATGACTGCGTATTTCCCCAAATGCTTCCGAACTGAACGAACTTTAATTGAGAAATTGCCTGGGTTGCACTGAGCGTGATCTGCCACACGTTCACCGAGGTGTTAGTCCACTGTGTGCTGTTCGTCGAGTACTGCCCCGTGAACTCAGGGGGGCGGCCATTTCCATACGCATCGAACTTGATCAGATTACCAGAGGTGCCGCTCGATGGCGGCGTCAGCCACTCATTCCAGATTCCGTCCCGTTTAAACAGAATTGAGTCGCCTGGCTGAAATGTCGAAATCCCCACTTTGAGCAGCGTGCGCCACGGCGTCTGCGGGGAGAGCCCGTCGTTGGCATTTGAACCGGCGGGATCCACGTAGTAAGTCGCGGCGCTCGCGCCTGCGCAGAAAAGTGCAATCGCCAGTAGTAATCGGACTGGTGTCACAAAAGCTCCTAGTGTGTTATGTGAGATGATCGACGAAGTTACAGCTACTGCACTCGCCTGTAAGTGATGTACAGCGCGTAGGTGCCCGTCCCTGTTGTACATCCCGTGTAACTGGTCGAGTAAGTCAGGTTGTTACTCGCCGAATTGTTCCAGATTGTCATAGCCGCCTCGCCGAAGTTCGCGGTGGAGCCTAACGCAACTGACCCACTGGTAATTCCTGATCCCTGCAGGGGCACGGTCATTGTTCGCGCGCCGGTCCGGTCGCCCCAACCCACGGTCACTGTTACGCCTGCCGATCCGGGTGAGGAACACGAGGCGTCGGACTCCAGATAAACATGAATTGCGTATTCTCCAACCGTGGCGCCGGTCAGCAAATTGGTAGTTGAAATGGCCGCCGTCTGCGTGATCAAGTTCACTGGGCCGCCGGAAGCATTGGCGCTGCCTTGCAGCAGCAAAGCTGGCGTATAAACTGCTGTACCGAAATATCCGGTTGCAGGCCGCAACGTTGTCGAACCTAGCGAGTAGAGATTGTCTACGAATGGTTTCAAATTCGACGCGGTGTCGATGGCCCAGCGAATATTCGAACCGACCCAGAACCCAATCCCACGCTGGCTGCCGCTCCCGGCATTTTCATTTTTTAAAACGAAGTAGCTATCGGTTTGGTCCCATGAAAGCCCGGTCCGCTCCCAGTTCGTAGAGTTGGTCCACGTGCCATATACCCGCAGCACCTGCGGGCTCGTCCCGTTCACCTCTTCCAACGTATTCGACGGATTGGTTCCGTTTGAATCCTGATTAAAGACGTTCGACAAGCCCAACTGCACCGCCTGACCATTGTTGTCAATCACCTTTGGACAATGGCAGGTTGAATCGAACCAGAAGATGCCATAGTTCGGGATTCCCATCGGCGCCGTCGTTTCCGCTAATTGAATCTGATCCGCAGTGCTGCAGTTTGCATTTCCATTCGCCTGAATTCCAGTCGCGAAGCTCCCGGTGCATTGGGCCGGAGTCTGCGCCAGCGCGTTTGCGGTGGCAACATTGCCGCTGGTATCAAGCTTCGCGACTTCCAGCAGCGCAGCGCCGTTTTCTGAAACTTGCAACTTTCCATTCGCGCCAAAACCGATCAGTGACTGTCCACTCGGCGCTGTACTCAACGTGCCGAATCCGCCTTGCAGACTCCACGGCCCACTGCCGGTCGATACAAACGAAGTTGCCTGCACGCTGCCGCTCACAGTCAGCGCAGCGTCCATCTGAACGTTAGTCTTGAACTCCTTCAGCGTGTTCGTCAGGCGTTCCAGCCAATTCGTCCCGTCGCCATCGTTTCCGATGTAGTTGGAAATCGACTTGGGCGCGCCGAAGCTGATTCCAATATTCGCGGGATTGCCATCGCCCCGGTCATAGCCGACAAACGCATCATTCGGATCGTTGGTCGGCCGGTTGTTCTGGCTGGCAATAGTTTTCTGAAAGTTGGAATCCGACAGCGTAATAATGTGGCTCGGCCCCGTTCCTAAAGTTGGGAAATTCAGCCGGCCTTTAAGGTTTAACGTGCCATTCGCATCCTGATTCGGTTTGGCCGCCAGCAACAGCGCTCCTTGCTGGAAGAACACACTCGGCGCCATCGCTGAGTAGCAACTTAACCAGATCGGTGTCCACTGCGTTATTGCATCGCAATTGGTCGCAATCACCGATGGCTCCGCCAGGCCAGCGACTCCAACAATGCTACTCGGAGCATTTTGCAGCCAGGCCCGCGCTGAACACAGCACGCTGTTCGAATCCGAAGCCGCACCCAGGATCAGATTTCCCGGCCAGAAAGTGAGCAGCGGGTAGTAAGCCGGTACAGCCACCGTGTAGCTTTGTAATGCGGCCTGTGTATCGGTAAAGGTGCACACACCGTTCGCACACGCTGACGATCGCGTTACCCCGATTGCGACTGCGAAATTTCCCGTACCGAATGGTGCTTGCTCCAGTCCCGTAACCGTCATCCGCAATAAGTCGAAAGTTGTTGCCCCCGCAATGTCAGCCGTGGTCACCGTTATATTTCCAGCGCCATTGGTTAGTCCGCGGCCCGCATATAAAGGATTGCTGGCGCCATAGGTCGTATTCTGAGCTACAACGTAGTACCGGTAATCCGTGGTTCCGGTATTCGCAAACAGCGGCACCGTTCCCGACGGGGCCTCGCCAGCCGCAATCTTCACTGTGTTCCCCTGAACAATCGCGCCGGCCTGCCCGATGTTTCCTGCCGGGTTGGTGCAGGTCCCAACCTCCTCATAAAGATTCTCGATATCCATGCCCCCGAACCCACCGCGCTTGGTGCCGCCCCGCACTCCGTATTGTGCATAGCCTTGGATAACGCTATCTGAGATCCGAACGGTGTTTCCGCTCACCCAGTCCACTCCGTTGCCGGCACATTGCAATGAGATATTCAGATTTTTCAGCCATCCCACGGCCGAAAAAACACTGAACGGCCCCGGCGCGAAAACCGCAGGCGCGCAGACTGTGCTGTCGCATCGCAAGCCACCGCCGAGCGTCGTATCCAATCCATCCAACAGGAATGCTTGATCGTCATCCACCTGCACCAGTGATCCAAATGTTCCACCAGTGATCGGCAGTCTCGTGGCAACATTGAACAGGCGAGTTTTTTGCGCGTTAACTTCAATAAATGGCGCAATTCCATTTACTGTCGCCGGCCGTCCCCGCGGATTCACCAGCGTGATATCTGAATACGTGCTGGAATTCGCCGTGTCTCCAACAAACAGGCAGGTATCGTTCATCCAGCATTCAAGGATCGAACCGCTGAAATCCACGGTGATGTTCGAAGCGCGAATGGAAACGCGCGCGAAAAGTTTGAGCTCACCCGGCGGCACGATCACTTTGCCCGACTGCGAAGTTCCCGCCGGGTTGCTGGGCACGAAACGAGCCGCGATCAGCGCCTCCTGCAAGCCACCCGAAGCGCTCCCAACCGCATAGCCCGGCGGATGCGAGTTCGCCGTCGTGAACTGCAGAGTTCCAGCCAGCCCATTGCCTGCGCACGTTCCGCCCGTAACCAGTACGGCCTCCGCCGTTCCCGTGCCTGAGATGTAAACGTAATATTGAGCTTCGGTCCCGCTGACGCCGAGAGGGCATTGCGCCAGATTTACTAACTGCGCGCCCGCCGCGCTCAGATTGTTCCCCGGACTTTGGCTCCATCCAAAATCGGTGGCGTATTTTATGGCCAGCATTCCTGCCGTCAAGCCCGAACCGCCACCCGTCCCGCATCCGCCCCAGGTGGAGTCACCACGCAGGCACACGGTGTTATTCGCTGTCCCCGTTCCTAATTCCACGGTTGGAACTCGCCCGCCCGCGAGGTCAGCTTTGTTCGCTGCCAGCAGATCGATGTAATGTTTGTCCGCTGCCTGCTGCGGGGCGGTAGGATCTGCCGGCAAGGTGAGCGGCCCGGTCATGGTGTCTCCGGCTTTGGCGACGAAATTTCCCCCACCGGAATTTGTAACTGCCGAATCCACATAAGCTTTATTAACTGCTTGTCCCGACTGCGATGGCGTTGGCAGCACCGGCGAAACTGCGAACTGTTTCGCGCCAGTAATAGTTT
>JBOGLH010000116.1:0-18342 GCA_050746025.1 Terriglobales bacterium
GCTCATCAAATGGCTATTGACCGCCTGCTCCAGGAGATCGCGATATTTCTCGATGTAGTAGGTTTCGCCATGCGACGAATCCTTGCCGGTTACCGGCAAGTCCCAATAGGGTTCGATAGTCACGCGGCCGTCGAGACTCACTTCCATGGTGTGCCCGGGCATTAATTTGACTACGCCGTCGTAGAAAGTCTCATTGCCCGAAACATATCCGAATGCCAGATATTCAGGCAGGACCCGGCGATTAAATTCAGGCTGAGTTCCATCGGCGAGAACCACTTTGATTTCTGAACCGAAGGCGAGCGATTCTGGAGTCAAGCGATAATAAAGAGGCTTGATACCCAGGCGGTCGCGTGCGATGAAGAGCCTCTGCTTTTTAGCGTCCCAGATGGCGAATGCGAACATGCCGCGCAGATGCCGCACACAATCGCGGCCGTACTCTTCGTAAAGATGAACGATGGTTTCGGTATCACTATTGGTCCGGTACCGATGACCGCTTGCCTGCAACCGTTCGCGCAATTCGGCGTGATTGTAAATTTCTCCGTTGAATACAATCCACGCAGTTTCGTCCTCGTTGGTGATCGGCTGGTGTCCTCTGGCGAGATCCACAATGCTTAGCCGGCGCATGCCTAAGCCGACTGGACCGGAGACGTAGAATCCATCGTCGTCCGGGCCGCGATGTGCCATAACCCTGCACATACGCTGAACCGTGTCGAGGTTCACGCGCTCGTCGTGTCCGAATTTAATGACCCCGGCAATGCCGCACATCAGTTTTACTAACCTATGATCAGCGTACAACGCCCGCGTCCCACGACGCCAGGGTTGCGTCTGAGAAGCTGAGCAAAACGTCCTGGTCCGATGAAGATGCCTGACGTTTACCTTCACGCTCCCAATATTCAAACCGCTCGATCGGCCGCGAAGCAGATACAAGGGCTTCGCCGTGATGCTTGATGAAGGACGCTTGGCAGGCTGCGATATGCGAAATTCGCTGGCTTTCCGCGCAACAATAAAAAAATTCGCCATCGCTCTCCCAATCACGAAATTTCCAGGCCCTCGCTCCCAGGTTTTGAAAAATCAAAAAGTGCGTGCGGCCATTCTCGGAATATTCGTAGACGGTAATGCCATTTGCCTCAACTGACTGCGCTGTTAGGCGGACCAATCGTCCCGGAACATCGGCGTTCGCGCTGAGCGCCCGAACCACCATTGCATGTTCCGCCGGGAGTCGAGTCTCCGCCCGGCATCGCAGTACCTGGGCTGACTCTGCTACTCCATACACTGGCGAGACCTGGCCCGAAATTATCCCGCAATTCCATTCGCTATCATTCACCGGAACGAATGCGATGCCTTTCGCCCCTTCGTCAGCTGCATTCGCAACAACAAAGCCGTCGTCGACTTGATGAGCCACCAGGCTCGGATCTATGTGCCAGAAGGTCTCCAGCACATGAGCTGTTTTTCCTTCGACAGTATCCCGCACTATCCAAAAGCGGTTATAAAGGTGGAAAAGAAATCTGCGATGGGAAACAGGATCTTTCAGACGTAGATAACCGTTATGGCTGCCGCTGAAATACGTGAACGTCTCACCAGTGACCCACGAGTTCGCTTGAATTGCCGGCAGGTCTTTCCACGCAAATGGGCCGTCGGCCACGGCCTGATCGAGCTCATCGACTCGCAAGGTGTTATGAAAGCCAGTTCCGCGATATGAATTGCGCTCGTTTCCCGAGCTGAGGTAACAGAAAGTGCCGGGGTCAACCAGGCATGGTCTTCCATTCGCCGAATACTTCACGCTCAGAGCATCCGCATGCCCGTGTCCGGCGCGCATTGCGCCCAGTGGGCCCGCATCGATCACGATTTGTTGCGAAGAATTTTCGGGACTAGCCGAAACGTAGACTCCGCCGATCGGAAATGACCGCGAGCGCGATGGTACGGAAGCAGAAGCATGAGAAATAAAATCTGTGGCTTGCTGTCCGAATAACCAGATCGATTCCTCGGTCAGCGTGGCGGCGGCGCGAAGATCCTCATCCTGGAAAAGAGTTGCACCCAACGCCAACGGATCAGTCATGTGCTCGCCGTGATTCCGCCTGGGATTGAACAGGCGGCCACCATCGTCATCCCCGAAACCCAGCGGCGGCCCGCATTGCGACAGGGTTTTGACTACGAGCAACATTTTCTTTAGTACATGATCGAACTCCGCTGGAAGCTCGATTTGATTTCGCGATGCCAGCAACCTGACATGCAGAAACAAATCCAGCGCATACACGTGGTAATACAGAGATTGCTCGAAGTAAACGCCATCCGGGTGCACTTGCCGCTGAGCTTCCTGCAGCAAGATTTCTAGTCCCTTTTTCTCCCATCGGGCCGCCGATGGAATTTGCGGGTACAGAACACCAATAAAGAAAAGCGCAGCTGCTTCGCCCAGCAGATGCGTGTTAGGTGAAAAATATGTGGAAAGATATCGCTCAATGTATCGGCCGTTGAGCGCAATTCCGCGAACAAGATCGGATTTGAACTGGCTGCTCAGCTCAGAACATTCTGCAAGAAGCTGGCCAGCCCAAATCCAAGACAGACTTCGGAATGCAACTTCCAGACTACTTGCCCAATTGATACCGAGAGGGTATGGATTAGCTCTCTGCCAGGCATACCACTGCGAGACCAATTCATTGGCGTATCGTACGTCGCCGCTCAGGAACCAGGCCTTTGCTAGGGTCACAAGATGCTGATGCCGGTTTAGCTCCCAGATAATTTTGTGATCGCCTATCTGTGCGAAATCGAAGAAGTTGATTTTGTGCCAGGGTTTTAACGGCGAGCGCTTGCCATGCACTGCATCGAGATGCCAGTCGATTTCGGCGCCATAATCGACATCAACATATCCGAGCAAATCAAAGCGGTGCCGGCAGATTTCATCGGCTTGACGACGAATGGCATCGACTTCGGCTGGCAAACGGCCCTGCAATAATCGAAGACGTTCCGTCAGGCCGGTTTGCGAAAAGAAGAAATTCCCGCTCCGATCGGCTTCTATGAGGTGAATTCGTTCCGGGCGGAACGACGACTGGAGAAGAGTCGCGTCCAGGCGCTTGCCTAGTTCTTGACGCGCCCGGGTATACACTTCATCCCAAGTCAGGCGCTTGATTCGCGACCATTTTTCAAGCCAAGCCAGGTTCACGGCTGGATGTAACCCTTCAGATCGGCTTGCATACGACATGGGACACATGCCTAAAAGTCAGAATAGCACGCAGATTTCACGATACACCGACGCATTGCTCGGGGAGCAGGTCGTTAAAGCTGCTAGCTCGCGCCGGGGATCGAGGACCGTGTCTTTTATCAACAGGCGGACCGCCTGATTTGGCGCTCGCGCGGGCGAATTTTGGGTACAACAGGAAAAACTTTCGCCTCCGGCGCGGCAATAATTTTCCTTTTTCGGCCGGGATTGCTGCCCATACAGCAAATCCAGCTACTCAGAATGATGGAGTTACGGCCGCTACTTTGGTTCTTCCCTTGCTCCTAGCACCGGTGAAATGAACTCGTCACGCATCCTCTCTACCCGTAACGGACTGTTCGCCATCGTACTTAGCTGCCTGCTGGCCACCTTTGGGTGCGCCGGCGGTGGGGGAAATGGTGGCGGCAATACAAAGCTTGCCTCCATCAAGGTGAGCGCCGCCAATGCCAATCCGACTGTTGGCGACAGCGTTCAGTTGACCGCCACCGGCAAATATGGCAATGGCAGCACCCAAGACCTGACCTCGACAGTGACCTGGACCACATCTCCGGCGGGTCTTGCCACAGTGAGTGCGGGTGGGGTGCTTACGGCGCAAGCCAGTGGCGCGGTGTCCGTCACGGCCAGCATGGGCGGAGTCAGTGGCTCGGCGAGTGTGACCATCGCTCCTAAATTGGTTTCTATTGCGATTACACCCGCCAGTAAGACGATTGCGGCGGCGACCAAACAGCAGTTTGTGGCTACCGGCACTTACAGCGATAACAGTACCCAGCCCATCACAGGTAGCGTGAGTTGGAGTTCGTCCAAACCTGCGGTTGCGACCATCAGCGACACCACTCCGACCAAGGGTCTTACCCTGGGTGTAGGCGCGGGAACGACAAATATCACCGCAACCTCCGGCTCAATCACTTCGAATACAGCGGTTTTAACTGTGACCTCGGCGAGCGCCACTTCGCTCGTTATAAGTGGGTCGCCTACTATGGCACTGGACGTTAGTACGCAATTCACGGCGATGGCGACATTCTCCGACGGCACAACTCAGGATGTCACTAACGTATCGACCTGGAGCTCAGGGTCAAGTTCCGTCGCCACGGTTACAGTCAGCGGCCTGGTTACCGCCAAGAACCTGGGTACGACAAATATTTCGGCGACTTTCGAATCGGTTAGCGACAGCAGTGCCTTGACCGTCAATGCCAGCAACCTCAGTTTAATTGAGATACAAGTGTTGGGCAGCATCGCTCAGGGTACAAAGACGGTTGCGACTGCAATTGGCCACTTTAATAACGGCAGTACCAGCAACCTCAGCACACGGGTTAATTGGTCATCTTCGGATACGTCAGTAGCCCAAGTTGTCTCAGTCAACCAATTATCCGGATTAAAACCAGGCGGCGTCACTGTAACCGCTTCGCTAGGTTCAGTGACAGCTTCCGTCCCGTTCAATGTAACTAATGCAACTATTCAATCCATTACCGTGACCCCGGTTAAGCAGACAATCCCAATCGACTGGCACCAGCAATTCTCGGCCACGGGAACGTTCAGCGATTCTTCGAACCAGGATATAAGCACTTCAGTGACATGGACTTCCGATAATTCAGCTGTAGCCAAGTTCGGCGCACCAGGAAGCAGCACTGGTGTGTTATTGGGTGTCACGCATGGCACTGCCAATGTTACGGCGTCCTTCAGTTTCGCTGGGGTAACCAAGACCGGGAGTACCCCGATAACAGTCAGTTCGGCAACTCTCAGCTTAATCTCAGTCTCCACGAGCAAACCAAATCCCATCCTGGCTCCAGGCGCAACCATGTCCTTCAATGCCAAGGGAAAATGGAGCGACGGAAGTACGCAGAATGTGAATGTGTACGCGACTTGGTCTTCATCAGACAGTGGCGTCGCGACAGTCGGGGTTTCTGGCGTCGTCACCGGTCAACAGGAGGGGCCCGCCACAATCACGGCAACCTTGGGGACGAAGAGCGCCTCAGAGTCCTTGATCGTCGAAGGGTCGAACCTAGTTTCGATCAAAATCACCCCTCAAAATCTCAAACTTCCCGCAACCATCGAGACCCAACTGATCGCCATGGGCACATTCGGCGACGGCCAACAATTAGATCTCACGTCGGCGGTGACGTGGACTTCTTCAACGGCGTCGGTGGCAACAGTCAGCAATTCGGCTGACAGCCCTGGCGTAGCTACGGGTGTGGCGACAGGCAGCACCACCGTCTCCGCGGCATTCGCCGGTATCAGCGCCACGACAAATCTTACGGTCACCACCGCGACTTTGACCTCGATCTCCATAACACCCAGCAACCCGACAATCAGCTTGGGATCACCGCAGCTGTTTGCCGCGCAAGGAACGTTCACCGACAGCTCGGTGGTCAATATCACGGTCCAGGTGGCCTGGACTTCATCTGATGTCACGGTAGCGACCATCAAGTCGAATGGACTGGCAACCAGCGCGGCGACGGGCACGACCACTATTAAAGCGAGCCTGAATGGAGTGAACGGAACCACGGTGTTGACCGTGCACTAATCCAGAACAGCTGCCCCGCAGGAGCAGGGGCTAGATTGAGCATCATTCGGTTTGGGTTCTTTCGGCCAGTACCAAACTGGAAGCTGAGAAGTGGCGCAGAATGGCTGTCGTGACTACACTCGCAAAGTCTCTTTTTAGATTCTTAACGTTCGGTGAAGACTCGCAATTCTCCCCTTTTCATGTTAGAAAACCAGATGCCGGGTTCAACACGGGATCCGGAAGCCTTGTTGTAAACGGCGGGAGTGGTGTGGGTAGACAGAATTTACCGCGCGAAGGCGTTGTGACCGTTCAGGAGTGGGACAAACGCCCTGACGGTGTACCCGACGTGAGCGTCATCATTCCTGTTTATCGCGGTTCGCAATACATTGCCCAGGCCCTGATGTCGGTTTTCGCGCAGAGATTTACAGCCTACGAAATTATCGTGGTCAACGATGGATCTCCCGAAACAGAACAAGTTGAACGGGAACTGGTTCCTTACGGGCACCGCATTACCTACATTAAACAAGAGAATGCTGGCCCCAGTTCAGCTCGAAACGCAGGCATACTTCAGGCCAAGGGGGAATATGTCGCTTTTCTGGACTGCGACGACGCCTGGCATCCGAGTTACTTGGCGGAGCAACTCGCTCTGCTGCGCGCTGATCCCGAACTGGATTTGATCTACTGCGATGCCCTGCTGATCGGCGCATCGCCAAACGCCGGCAAGACCGTGATGGAAATTAATCCCTCGCGCGGCGCCGTGACTCTCGAAAGCCTGTTAAAGCTCGATTGCAGCGTAATCACCTCCTGCACCGTCGTAAGGCGCCAGTGTCTTCTGGATGCAGGCCTTTTCGACAAAGACCGACGCTGCTGCGAGGATTACGACATGTGGGTGCGAATCGCCAATCGCGGCGCACGCATGGCATATCAGCACAAAGTTCTGGCGCTGCGCCGCATTCATTCCCAGGCCATCACCGCAGATCCAAGTTACGTGATCGATTCCCAGGTAGCAGTATTCAGAAAATTAGGCGGTTCTTTACCGCTGATTCCCGTTCACCAGGCGATTGTCCAAAGGCAGATTGCGCGGTGCATGGCGGAGATTCAATTACACCGCAGCAAAGTAGATCTAATGGCGGGAAATTACACCGAAGCGGCCACGGCGGTGCGGTTCGCGAATGATTATTTTCAGAGCAGAAAATTGCGTAGCGTCGAGTGGATTATTCGGATTATGCCGAGAACGGTTCGTCTCTTCTACCGGACACGTAACAAATGGTATTCGGAAGTGAGCCACAAGAAATTTTTCAGATCTTCCGATGAGGTTACCTTCCGCTGGTAAGCTCAGCATGCGATTAGATGTCGTTCTGCCTACTTTCAATCGGCACGAGCTGCTAAAACATACGCTAGAAAGCTTGCTGGCCGCTGAGACTCCTGCTGGCTTGAGCGTCGGCGTGACCGTAGTGGATAACAACAGCAGTGACGCGACCCACGATACCGTGGAAAGTTACCAAGCGAGGTTTTCTGGGAGACTTCACTATGTGTTTGAGAAGAAGCAAGGAAGATCGCACGCTTTAAACGCCGGCGTCAATTCTACGAGCGGTGACCTTGTCGGCATGATTGATGACGACGAGCAGATTGATCGCCGATGGTTTTGTCGAATTTATGAAATGTTTACCAGCGGCGAAGTTGATTTCATCGGTGGACCCTATGTACCGCACTGGGCAGGCACTCCTCCGGCCTGGCTTCCCCGTAATCACTCCGGAGTAATCGGGGTCGTGGATGGAGGATCGATGCACGTCTACGGCACCAGTGATGCCGAGTTAATGGGTGGAAATGCAGTCATTTCGCGAACAATCTTAACCAAAGTTGGTCTATATTCCACCGACTTGGGGCGCAACGGAAAGCGACCTTTGGCCGACGAAGACACCGATATGTACCACCGTCTGCTCGCGGCGGGAGCAAGGGGAGTGTATGTCCCGGATCTCATCATCTACCATTACATCCACCCGGACAGACTGACTAAGCGTTATTTCCGGCGCTGGCATTTTTGGCGCGGCGTATCCTCCGGACTGCTGGATCGAAGGCAGCCACAACCGACACCGTACATGCTGGGTGTTCCGCGTTATTTGTGCGGAAACGCGGCGCGCGGGCTCTTACACATGCTACCGAGGATGGCGGGGTTCAGGAAAGATCCCGCGGAACTGTTCGGAAACGAATTGAAGGTTTTTGATTTATTTGGTTTTTTTTACGGAAAACACTTTTATAAACCGTCGAACAGTTGATCCTGCGCAGTCGATCTAATCCAGGGGGCGTTGGTTAATGTTTCTGCGTCGGCTGGAGATAAGGCGCCAAGTATTGCAATAACTCATCTTTTAGGAATGGGCCGCAAGCAATTAGGCCGGCTATCAATGGATCTTTGCGGTTGCAGGTGAGCGGAGAACCGAGAGTTTGAACGAAACCTCCGCCGCTGGCGATGAGCGCTGCCCCGCCCGCGACGTCCCATTCATTTTTTGGCGTAAGCGTAAAAGTGATGTCCTCTAAGCCGGCAGATACGCGGGCTAATTTATAGGCAACAGAACCCATGGGCTTGATGTTGAACCTGGCGTTCTGAAATTGCTGCCATTCGCCGCGCTTGGTTTCACTGCGGCTGGCCAGGACTACGGCGCCTTGCAATTCGCTTCGTTGGCACGCCTTCGCTGACGCGCCATTGTAGGTGAGCCCGCAATCAATTGCGCCCACGAAGGTTTCATTGGTCGCAGGATTGCAAATTCCCGCAGCTACCGGGCGGCCGCGCTCGACCATCGCAATCGAAACACAAAATTCTGGAATTCCCTGGACGAACTCGCGCGTCCCATCAAGCGGGTCGACGACCCACACCCGCTCACGATCCAGGCGGGAAAGATCATCGGCACTTTCTTCGGAGAGCCAGCCTTCACCTTCGCGCAACAGATTTTTTCGCAGAGCAGCGTCGAGAGAGCGATCGGCTTCGGTTACCGGGTCGTGTCCAGATTTATATTCTGTCTCAATTTTTCCTGGAGTGAAGCGAGCGAAAATCTCCCGCGCAGCTGCAAGAGCAGCTTCGATTCTTTCAAGCACGCTGGAATAGGAAGATTCCTTCATCTGCCAAGAAGATGCATCGGCGTCCACAACATCCTGATGCCGGTGCTCAAGAGAATCGCGCAGAGTATCCGGCGCAACCACAATACCGGGACTCGCGTACTGAGGTTAGAGCCTAGAATTCCGCCTGGAATTGAGCCGATCAGAAGGTACGCCACCAGCGACGGGTCGACATTGCCCAGACGAAAATGCAAAAAACTGGTGACCCCGGTGAGGATAACTGCATGCACGATGTCGGTGCCAACCATCACTTTAGGCGGGTAACTGTAAAACATCAGCAGCAGCATCATGATGATGCTGCCTGAACCGACGGAAGTCATTCCCACCAGGAATCCCGCGAACAGTCCGATGATCGCCATTCCCGTGAAAGACTTGGCGGTGGGATGCCGTCCCGCGACTTCTTTTTCAATTCTTCGCTGCAGTAACAGCAGCGACGAAACTGCCACCAGCAAAATGCCGACGGCGACCTTGATGAAATCATTGACGCCGGCGCCGTGCACAACTCGCAGGTGCTGGAGCAGGCGCACGCCTAAGATGGATCCGGGCACGCTGCCCACCGCTAGCGCAGCCACTACACGGCGGCGGACCGTTTCCTTCATCAGGTGCACGACGCTGGATGGGATCTTGGTGAGGAAATTAAATGCCGCGTCAGAACCTACGGCTACAATTGCAGGAATCTTCAGGCCGAAGATGAGAATTGGCAGCAGCAGGACGCCCCCGCCCAGCCCGGTGAGGCCAATCAGGAAACCAACCACAAGTCCGATCAGGACTTTAGCCGCGATCAATTCCATCGTAATCGTGCCGGGTACTTAAACTGCCGGATCTTTGGTGCTGTATTTACGCTCCCGCGGTAAGCGCAGGCTCGGGACTGACTCCCACAAAGCCCTGCTGTTCCAGATGAAGAATAATTTCCTGTGCCGCTTCTTCTGCACTCAACTCTGCGGTATTGATCACAACCTCGGCATTTGTCGGCGCTTCGTAAGGATCGGAGACGCCGGTGAATTCTTTAACGATTCCCGCCCGCGCCTTGGCATAGAGCCCTTTGCGGTCACGCTGTTCGCAGGTTTCGATTGGCGTAGCGATGTGCACCAGAATAAAGCCACCGTAAGGTTCGATCATCTGCCGCACTTGACTGCGGACGGAATCATAAGGTGCGATGGGAGCGCAAATGGCAATCCCCCCATTTTTTGTGATCTCCGATGCGACATAACCGATTCTGCGGATATTGATATCGCGGTGCTCTTTGGAAAATCCTAGCTCTGACGAAAGGTTTTTACGCACCAGATCGCCATCCAGGATGGTGACCGGACGCCCACCCATCTCCAAGAATTTGGTGAGCAGAATATTGGCGATGGTTGACTTCCCGGAGCCGGAAAGTCCTGTGAAGAAAACCGTAAAGCCCTGCTTGTGCCGGGGCGGAAAACTGCGACGCAACTCACGCACCACTTCGGGATAAGTGAACCATGCGGGAATGTCGCGACCACCGTTCAGCCGATCGCGCAGTTCCGTACCGGAGATGTTCAGCACACGCGCTCCAGTTGGCACTTCGTTGTCGGGAACGTAGCAATCCTGATTTTCCAGGTAGACCATCATGCTGAATGGAACCATAGTGACGCCGATTTCTTTTTCGTGTTTGGCGAATAGTTCTTGCGCCTCATATGGCCCGTAGAACGGCTTGCCGTCAGAATCCTTGCCCGGACCGGCGTGATCGCGCCCGACAATGAAGTGAGTGACGCCATGGTTCTTGCGGATCAACGCGTGCCATATGGCTTCACGCGGTCCGCCCATGCGCATCGCAAGAGGTAGCAGCGATAGCTTGACGGTTCCCGGAGGATACTTCGCGAGCAGCAGCTGATAGCAGCGCACCCGGGTGAAGTAATCAACATCGCCGGGCTTGGTCATTCCGACTGATGGATGGATCAGCAGATTCGCTTCGACCTTTTTTGCCGCACGAAATGTCAGCTCAACGTGCGCCCGGTGCATGGGGTTCCGGGTTTGGAACGCTACCACTCGCCGCCAGCCCATGCGCGAGAATTCAGCGCGCAATTCAGCCGGCGTCAGGCGCAGCGCTTTGAAATCATAATGCGAAGGCAGTTGCAGGCCTTCGAGTTTTCCGCCCACATACCAGGGATTGGACTGATTGAGAAGATAGTTAACGCCGGGATGCACCGCGCTGGTGGTGCTGAAAACCGATTGCGCCTCGTCCTTGCGCTCGGGCCGCCAGACATCTTCAACGTCGAGCACTGCCACCATCACGCCTTCAGGATCTCGTAACGCAACTTTGCTGGTTCCGGGCGTCAACTTTTTTGCGAAATCCTCGGGCACGTCGAGGGTGATCGGCATCGGCCATATGACGCCGCTCGTCAGCAGCATGTTGTGGCAGACACGCTCATAATCGGCGCGCCGCATAAATCCGCGCAAAGGCGAAAATCCGCCACTCAGAAGTAGTTCGACATCACATAATTGTCGAGGTGTCAGGTCCCAAGAGGGCCAGTCCTTTGATTGTGCCTTTAATTCCGCGCTACGTTCCTGTGTGGCAATGAGTTGTACAAGTTCACCGCCGTGCGGCGGAACAAGATGGCTGGTCGCGTTCGTCAAATGTAAAGCCTCCCTAGGAATTTCTGGCCCGTTTAGCCAGAGCACTCATAAATAAGGGGGAAAAAGAAAACGGCGTCCTTGCGGTCATCCCAAATTTAGCAGAAACCGGTGCCCATTGATCTTACCAAATGTAACGTTACGGGCACTCAGTTGGAGCGGGAATAGTCTTTTTTTTCCGGTCGGAATCAGGTATGACTCGGAAACGTTTGGGGGTAAGATAGAGCGGTGAGAGTTATAGTTCTGCTTGTCTCGGTTGCGGTCGTACACGCTGCAGCATTTGCGCAGAAGCCGCGTGATCCCGAGGCGCGCAACAAACAAGCCGTCTCGGTCGCTCGAACCCGGCCACCGAACTCAGTTCACGCACAGCGGTCTCATTACGATGCACCCAGTGTTTCCAAGTCTGGGTCGTCATCTGCCCGTGACTTGGCGAAAATCGAGCAAAGCAGCGTTAAACAGCTGAAAACCACTCCCAAAGCGAACAAGAATTTGAAGACTTCGTCTTCCGCCCTGCCCGGAACTCAACCTCAAACCAAAAAGAAGCCCATAAAGTTTTCTTACCAGCCGCCAAAGAATGTGGGTAAGACTTCTGCTAATAACCCATCACCTCCTGCAAGTAGGTCCCCAAGAAATCACTGAACTGTCGGATGTAGTACTCCATCCGAATTTAGATCGCTGGGTGGTTCAAAGGACAAGCTCCACAGCAAACTGGTTACTTCCGTGCTGGGTAGGGGTGCTACGGATGAGCGTCTTTGCCTGAGGTGATAGCTGGGAGCTGCCTCGGTAGGGCATCGCCTTTTACTGAATATTTCAGCAGGCACCACAGCGCGCGAAACCCGTCTTTCCACCCGATCTTCTTGCCTTCCTCATAAGTGCGCCCCTGATAGCTGATGCCGACCTCGTAAATTCGCAGGCGGCGCTTGGCGACTTTTACGGTGATCTCGGGCTCGAATCCGAAGCGGTCTTCTTCAATCGGGATCGACTGGATAATCTGCCGCCTGAAAACCTTGTAGCAGGTTTCCATGTCGCTGAGGTTGATGTTGGTCAGGCAATTTGAAAGCAGGGTCAAGAGCCAGTTACCAACTGAATGCCAGAAATAAAGTACCCGGTGCGGGCCACCGCCAAGAAAGCGCGAGCCATAAACAACGTCGGCTTTGTCCTCCAGCAGCGGCCCGAGCAATGACGGGTATTCAGCCGGATCGTATTCCAGGTCGGCGTCCTGAATAATTACGAAATCCCCAGTCGCCTCTTGAATTCCCCGACGCAGAGCTGCGCCCTTGCCCATATTTTGTGGCTGCAAAAAGACCCTGACCTGGGGCTTCGCAGAAGCCAATTCTTGCAGGATTTCGCGCGAGCCATCGAGCGATCCATCATCCACGCACAGCAACTCGATCTCAAGCGGCACTGCGAGCACACGTTCTACAACAGCTCGCACGGTGGCGTGCTCGTTGTAGACGGGCATAACGACAGAGAGTTTCACGCGAAGTCCGACGACAGTGTAAGCCATTTGGCCGATTAACAGGTACGAGAAGACTATAAAGGGACGGGCGGTGCAGCCGCCCGGTCGGGCGAGGAGGCCCGACGCCCCACAAAGCAGAGTTCGTCCGCCAAATGTAATGGATTTTTTACAGCGCCGGTAACTTGGGAATACATCCCTGGCTGGGGTACCCTGAATCTATCCTGCAATTGGTTTGAATTGCAGGCAGCACTGGACCTGGAAAACTCCTCTATGTTCAACAAACATTTTGCACGTTTGGGCTCCGCAACTCTGACCCTGTTCCTGATAGGCTGCGCGGGTTTTTTCCTGGCAGCGTCCGGAACCAGACAAAACGTCTCAAGTGACCGGATCATTTACGCTGTCGATTCCGCTCAGACTGCGCGCGTGCGCGGCTCCGCCCATCCTTTGGCGCGCCCGCAATTTGACCAGGGCCCGGTCAGCCCGGAACACCAGCTCAGCGGTGTTGCCTTGACCTTCCGGTTGTCCGCTTCGCAGCAGGGAGACTTGCAACAATTGCTGCGTGAACAGCAGGACCGCTCATCACCGAACTACCACCGGTGGCTTACGCCGGAGCAATACGCCGCTAGGTTTGGCATGACGTCGAATGATCTAGCCAAGGTGAGTTCATGGTTGCAGTCGCAAGGCCTCACAGTGAACAACGTGTCGCGTAGCCGCAATGAAATTTCGTTCGCCGGCAGCGTGGGACAAGTGGAGTACGCGCTCAGGACTGAGCTGCATCGATACTCAATTAACGGTGAACAACACATGGCGAACTCCAGCGATGTGTCGCTTCCGGATGCGTTTGCGGGTGAAGTGATCGGCGTGCGTGGACTGAATGATTTTCACCCCAAGCCGAGATTTAAACGGCCGCTGACGAGATTCACTTCAAATATTTCCGGAAGCCATTTCGTAATCCCGGCCGACTTCGCAACGCTCTATGACGTGCCGTCAAATTTCGACGGCACCAATCAGACGATTGCGGTGGTTGGGCAGACTTTGCTTAATGCGAGCAACAGCACTTCTGATATCGATGCATTTCGCAGCGCAGCCGGTCTGCCGGCCACGACCAGCACAAATTTTAAGCTCCTACAGGTGCCGGGTACCGGCACGGCCACAGCATGTACCGGTGATCAGACCGAGACCGACCTTGATTTGGAATGGACAGAGGGCGTAGCCAAAAACGCGACTATCAAGTTTGTTTATGCCGGAAACGGCTCCGGTACCAGTTGCAACAATCGAACCAAGAACGTATTTGACGCGCTGCAATACTCAATCGACAACAATGTTGCCCCGATCATCAGCATCAGTTATGGAAACTGTGAAGCTAACCTGGGCAAGTCATTCGTGCTCACCATGCAGCAATGGGCGCAGCATGCGAATGCGCAAGGTCAGACTATCAGTGGTCCGTCAGGAGATGAGGGTGCTGCCGATTGTGACACCGGCGCTTCGGCGACGAAGGGCTTTGCAGTGGATGTTCCAGCGGCGATTCCGGAAGTCACAGGCGTTGGCGGCAGTGAATTTACTGGCGATGCCGCGGCAACCGTATCCGGAGGATGTGGTGCTGCAACCAGCGACTGGGCCACATCCTGCGTTGCGACCAGTTCCACCGGAACGGCCCTGCATCACATCACAGAAAAAACCTGGAATGATCCGCCGGGAACCGGCGCGACCAGCTTGAGCGCGGGCGGCGGCGGTGCTAGCACGTTTTTTTCCAAACCTTCCTGGCAAACCGGAACCGGTGTTCCCGGTGATGGCAAGCGCGATGTTCCGGACATCGCACTGAACGCTTCGAATGCCCACGATTCTTATCTGGTGTGTTCGCAGGATTTCTTTACCGGCACAGCCGGGGTCACTAGCTGCGCAAACGGTTTTCGGTCGAGTAGTACGAATACGACTAACAACAATCTTCTTGATGCCGTTGGAGGAACTTCCGCCGGCGCGCCGACTTTCGCGGGAATCCTCGCGCTGATCAATCAGGCCACCGGATCGAATGGCTTGGGTAATGTGAACCCGATGCTATACGCGTTGGCAGCGAGTTCTCCGACCGCGTTTCACGACGTCACTTCGGGTAATAACAACGCGCCGTGCACCTCTGGTACAGCGAACTGTCCCGCAGGGACGACCAGCTTCGGCTTCGCGGCGGGCGCAGGCTACGATCAAGTGACCGGGCTGGGGTCGCTCGACGTCGCTAATCTCATTTCCGCATGGACAGCCGTAACTCCCACCCAGGATTTTGCGCTCGACGGGTTGGTGACGTCAGGGGTTGCAGGTCAGGCAGGAACTTCAACCGTCACCGTCACCGGAATCAACGGTTTTACCGGAACCGTTGACCTGACGTGCGCCAGTGCAGCGTCGGTCAAGATTTCCTGTTCTTTGAGTCCTGCAAGCCTGACCTTCTCAGGGACGACCGATAGAATCCAGACTTCGGCTCTGAGCATGACTGCTGCGGCAAGGCTGCGAGATATACCTTCACGGAAATCCAGGGGTGAAATTTTTGCCAGCGGATTTGGCCTGACTGGCGGCTTGTTTGCGGCCGTCATCCTGGGTATCCCTTCGCGACGCAAGTGGGCTGTTCTGTTTGGTCTGGCGCTTCTCGCGATTGCGCTCACGGCCATCGGCTGCGGTGGAGGAAGTGGCAGCAACACCCGCGTTGTAACGGGTGGCCCAAAAACTTACATTGTGACCGTTACCGGCACGGGAACCACCGGCGGCGGAACCGCACTGACACGCAGCACGGACGTCAGCTTCACCGTCGGTAACTAGATTGATTGTTTGACCAGAAATTCTGCGTCGAGCTTTGCTCGACCGGACGGCCGAGGGCGGCTGTCCCCACATGGTTGGGTTAATATGGCTGGGTTAATCGGGGCGGGCTTTGGACTTTTCCGGGGATCTGGTTTTGCTTGTGCAGTCTTTGCACGGGCAAATTTCCCGCAACCAGTTCCATGAATAAATTCCCAGGTTGTGACCATCGTTCCAGTTGAACTTGATTGCGTACTTGCCCACACCCTCAGCGGATTCAGGCCTCACCGCAGCCTTGAACATGGGTAAGTCCCCGGGCTTTAGTTTCTTCGGCTGCCCAGCTTCACGGCCAGTTTTACTGCGCTCTTCATCGCAGAGCGCACAAGGACAAGCATCACGCAGATAAGGGAAGGTATAGCCGGAAATATGTCCGTCCTTCCATTGGATGTCCACACCTTCGCCGGAAGTGAGGTGGACCTTGACGGACTTGGGATCGACGGAAGGCATCCGAGTTCAGTATCGCAAAAAACTAAGACGCCGTGGCCTTGGCCTCAGTACGTTGCTTAGGCCGATTGAATTCCGGACGGATGTTCTTCCGAGTGGGAGCGTCGATTCTTTTTTCCACACGTCTTCCACTTAGTCTTGGCCAAAGTTGAACTCTCGTTCCCTGCATTTTCCCCCTCCAAATCGGCTACACAGGGTCAATCGAAAGACATTCCACTTGTTACTGACCGGGTGTCCAAAGGAGATGACCTTCTGGGCTGTCCCTTGGTTATCTGTCTTCTGGGTAGGTGGAAAGTTAGAGTGCCTCAAGCAGGCCAATTCGGGCCTGGCATCTTCTTTCGAATTTCGAGGGAATTATGTCCCCCAATGCCTTGGCTGATGCACGAACCACAATTCGAGGTTTTCGCTTCTGCTTGGCAGTTGTTGCAGTGTTGTTGATCTCTGCTTTTGCTGTCGCACAAGGTAGGCTTGCCACGGAAGATTTCGACCGTCCGACTCGTATTTCACAACTGGTGCATCCAGTTGCAGTTCTAGCCAGTTTCGGGCCGGCTACGCAGGGTCAGGCGTTCGCCTCAACTTTGCGGGTGGCGGGTGGATTGCCGCCATTTAGATTCTGGGTTGCGCAAGGCACACTTCCGTCCGGTTTGTTATTGAATTCGAGCACGGGCGTGATCTCTGGCGTGCCTGCTGTGAGCGGCACGTTTGCTTTCATCGTGGAAGCGACGGACTCACGCTATGGCATCGGAAGACGCTTGTTACAGTTTAATGTTGCGCCTAAGACGGCAAGCCCGGTTTCGATTGCACTTAGCCCGCAAACTGTTCAACTCGCGCCGGGCGCAGCCATTCAATTCACCGCAACTGTGCAGAATACGCCGCAGACGGCAGTTGTTTGGTCTGCCAGCGCCGGGTCGATCTCCCCGAACGGACTTTTCACTGCGCCCATGAGTGCAGAAACAGCGGTGGTAACAGCCACGGCGGCTGCCGGCAATGGAGTACACGCTTCTGCCAATATTTCAGTCCAGAGCGTGAAGAGCGCGTCGCCGCTGAGCATCGCTACTTCGACGTTAAGCAACGCACAAGTCAATGCGCCTTATGACGCCAGCATTGCCGCACAGGGCGGCACTGCGCCATATCGTTGGTCACTGACTTCGGGATCTCTGCCGAACGGGCTAACTCTGGATTCTAGTACCGGCGTCATCGCCGGCAGCGCCGGCCAAGCGGGTACGTTCACCTTCACGACGGAAGTGACTGACGCGTCAGCGAAAACCGCTACCCGGCAACTTACCCTGAGTGCAACGGCGTCGAACTCAAGCAATTTCGATGGGCCTGCAGAGTTACCGCGCGCCACTGTTCGAAGTTCGATCGCTGATACTCCGGCCCTCGGCAGCACGATTATCGTTTCTGCGGGCGCTAATCTACAGACTGCGCTCAACAATGCTAACTGCGGAGACACGATCCAACTGCAGGCCGGCGCGACATTCACTGGCAGCTTTAGCTTACCGGCAAAGAATTGTGACAGCAGTCACTGGATTATTATTCGGACCAGTGCTCCGGATACTGCACTGACCGCTGAAGGCACTCGCATCACCCCGTGCTATGCGGGAGTTCCTTCTCTCCCGGGACGGCCGGCTTTGTCTTGTTCTTCAGCGCAAAACGTCATGGCGAAGCTAGTAGCTTCGAAAGCCATGCCGACGTTGCGACTTGCTGCTGGTGCCAACTATTATCGTATTGGCCCAGGACTGGAAATAACCCGGGCTTCCGGCGATAGTGGTCATGCAGCGCTGATTTCTCACGACATTCCCATCAGTCAAGGTATTGATCATGTTGTGATCGACCGCAACTGGATTCACGGGACCGCAACCGATGACACGATGAGAGGAATAAATTTAGACGCCACGACTTATGCCGCGGTTGTGGATTCCTACATCAATGATTTTCACTGCACAGCAATAATCGGCGTCTGCTCTGACGCGCAGGCTATTGCCGGCGGCAATGGCTTTCTGGCCGAGGGGCCATGGAAGATCGAAAACAACTTTCTCGAAGCCTCAACCGAGAACATTTTATTCGGCGGATCTGGAGGCTCGATCGTGCCCAGCGACATTACCATCCGGCACAATCATTTTTTCAAGCCCATGACTTGGATGCCGGGCAGCGCAAATTTCGTAGGTACAGTCAACACCGATC
>JBOGLH010000117.1:0-24508 GCA_050746025.1 Terriglobales bacterium
ATAATAATCATCGTTCGGCTCCTTCTCTCCGAGCCTATTGGTTGGTACAGCCACCACCAACTTTACTCGGAGCTGGGAGCCGACATCGTCATGGAATCAATATCACTCATTGACATGGAAAAAGGCGAATGGAAAGCACAAACTTGTGATATCGCCTGATTTCGCCAATTGGAACTCCGCTAGTTCCCGAGGTGTCATAGTCTAGAGACATCTATTGCGATGAAGCGAGGATTAATCGCGACTGTAGCTGTGGCGATACTGGCAATCGGGGCTCTCGTTTTGTATTCGCGCTTGCTCAGGGCTAGTTCGATGGGCCTGTTGCATTATGCCTATGAACTTTCCCAGCAGCGACCCAATCCCACTATTGCCGACCTCCGTGAACGTTTCCGATCTCGTCTGAAGCAAGTGGAGGGATGCCCACCGACCGAATGCGCGTATACAGTAAGGGTTTCTAACAAGGCGCTCGCTGTTCTCCGCCTATCCCCTTACACTGAGATTTCGTCGCGGTTCCACGTCAGAAATGGTGTCGTACTCGGGGACATGGTGGACTACACCACTATCTCTCATGGGCACAGCATCGTCGCACACGTGCAGATTGATCTTTGCAGCGACTGTCAGACGTTTGCGATCCATCCTTGGAGTGAATCGACTGCCTTAGACACAAACGGCCTTGTAGAAATTGGAAGTCAAACCTCACCGCAAAGCATCCGAACCGTTTTGTTGTTAAATACAGCGTGTCTAACCAGCTTTGGTGGTTGCAAAACTGTCGCTGATTTGCTCCCAAGCGTTTGGAGGAAGACTGCTGACGGCGCAATCGCCTGCACAATTACGAACGATAGAGGAACAGTAGAAGAGCCAGCAAATTGGCCGTAGTTGCCGAATGAGTGATATGGAGATTTATTATCACTCATCGACCGTGGCGAGTTCTGATTTCCTATTTGCAATCCATCGCATAAATTCATTGTACGAATTACGTTTTACTGGTATTCCGCGAATTAACTTGCGGATAAAGTTTTTGCGATCAAATCCGCTCTCGCGAGCACATTTGTTTATTCCAATCTCCGCGATTTCTTTCTTTATGTCTTCGCTTGCAACCACTTTTGTCGCTCTGCCGTATTCCGTGGTTTTGAATTCCAATATGCTGAGATCGTCCCCTTCTTCCCATTTGCGATCTGTTTCTTTTCCAACATAACGAAAATCTCCTGCAGTGATGTGGGCGCGTTTTAGCAGGCCGTAAGTTTCTGAACCACATTGCGACCCATCATGCGCGAGGCTCTTTGCTTCAGGATGTTCCTGATATTCAATTAACAGTCTCGCAAATTGGGAAGGGAAAACCACATTATTCGAGATATTTTTCCCTTGTACGCAATTCACCATTCTGTACTTCTCGCCATCGTGGACATTTACACATTCGAGGTCAAACCAGTGTTCTTGTTTCGAGGAAAATGGGCAAATCAGCAGGACTTTCTCGTTGGCTTGCCGATAAAACGCGTACCCAAATAAAGGATCGACCATGGGCAAAAGGAGAAAATTGTACGGGCGAGCTATTGCCCAATTCCCGAGCAATTTTAAGACATTGTAGGTGCTGATATTCAAGCGCATCATTTGGGGAATTTCGACCCAAGACGGCGCTTTGCGTTCGAGATTTAACGCACCTCGGATAATGTAATCCCACAGCTCATAAATCCATTGCGGAACATCCTTGTCCCAATCTTTAGGGGAGTCTTTTGGCGGATACAGAAAGCCAACCCCATGCGCCTTAGGATCAATGATCTCAATATTCTTGCGGCTGATTTTCTCGTAAAGCGCGTAGCGTTTCGCGGCAATGCTGTATCCGTACAATTGGCGTCGCGGTTTGGTCGGGTCGCCGTCGACGAAATTTGAATCGACAAGATTCAGAATTGACCCCTTTACAATTTCGGGATTATAAGGATTCAGCGAAGTAAATCTATCGACGATTTCTTGCACCTCATCCCAGGACAGAATCCTGGTGCCTTCAGCACCGGGAATATCCAGTGAACCCCCGGTTTTAGAACTCACGATAGCGAGCGAATCGGTATCACAAAACAAATACGTACCTTGCTTTTCCTCTACACACGCCTCTGTCATTGCCAGTAACAGTCGACCCGCTGAAGTAATAAGCGATGCAAATGGCGGGAAAAACCAAGCGCCTGCATTTTCGATTACGTCCGAAGAATCAGGGAATTTCTTTTCACCCGAGAATACTTTTACTGGCACATTTTGATTCTGAATCTCTGGAATTAATTCAACGAAGAACCCGTAAATTGAATTTGCCAGAATTTTTAGCCAGTAATAGAGGGCCTTGTCCGATTTGTGCAGTTTGCGTTGCTCGATCACTTTGCGAAAAAGGTCGTCGTTATATGGATTAATCTCGACCATGCTGCCGCGAAGGTTCACACTTTGCATTCCGGCTTGCTTGCCATGTGGAACCATGCGAATCGCGCGTAAGACTTTCGGTATTTTCTTCGTCCGAATTATCGACGCGACTAGATCAGGCCCAGCAAACCAGATTGGAGTTTCAGAGGTTAAGTAGTTGTTCCCAATATTCTGGGTTGCTCCGTCATAAACGGTACGAACCGGAAAAATATCTTCGTCTGCCTGCACGAGCGCAAAGAAGTTAAGGTCTTTCCACATCGCGGGATCAAAGCAATTGTTAAGGGAAACACGCTCCAAAAACCTGCAAATGGTCTCTGTATCCTGTTCAAAAGTTAGGTTTCTGGCAGTCAAGAAATCAAACAGACCGAGCAGAGCGCAGCAAGTTGGATATTCGCTTGTGAAATCAACAGGAACTACCGGAACTTCCGCGCAACGTATGCGGGTTTCCGAGCGCCCGCCATAATAGCTCTGCATTGCAATTCCCATCATTTGTGGCGCAATGTCGAATTTCTCTGTAGGCCTGATAATTCCCATGGAAGTCAGGTAACTTTTAGCCACGCTAGCGGGTGAATATGCGTTATTTGGTCGTAAATCAATGGGGTGTTTATCGAATTCCTGCTTTAATCCGTTAAGGACATCGACAGTGCAACGACCGTCCTGTCTCGCATAGTCGATTTCTTCTCGGGTAACTTCGCCAGTCGGTTCGTGGTCAATTTTCTGGTGCTCGGTCTTTAGCTTCTCGCAAAGCCTCTTTAACGAGAATGATTTGTTTAATAAGGACCACGCGAGAGTTCTTAGATCGAGGAACAGCGCGATCCCATTGTTTTTCCATTCCTCGGGGTTCCAGGGTTTAGCCAACTTGATAAATGCTTTTTTGCTGTCTATCGGTTTAATCAAAATATGTGGACGATTCTTGTTTTCCGCCCCATCTGGATAGCGCGACATCGTGAGCGACCATTCATTTTCCTCACCCTTGCTCCAGGCAAGAGCTAGACGGGTCAGGTCAAACGGTAAATTGAAGCCGCAAACCATAGCGCCATCGCGTTTGATCGCTGGCCAGAATACTTGCTGCATAAACTCGGAACGGGACAACAGCGGAAATTCTGGTGGAAACGAGGACACATCGGGGATTGCGGTTTGCACATACATTTCGAGCACCCGCAGTTCTTTTGCGGGGAGGTCGTCAGCATAGAAAATGCCCTCTTTCACAACTTCGTATTTCCGGTTCACGAGTTGGCAGAGGCGATACACGCCAAAGGTAAGCGACTGATCTGCCGTGATCCGGGTTTCAGTGTCGAATACCAGGACGAACTGCGGCCACTTCGCGCTTTCCTTGTTGGAATGGTTTTTTTTGCGTTTCTTTTTCTCAGTCTTTGGGATTGCATACGCCCTCAGGAAGAGATCGTGGAATACTGTTGTCATTGTTGTTGCTCCTTAGGTTTTTTTATTGGTGTTTCGATCTGTTTATTTACGACTACGAATCCAGGAACCAGAGGCAAACGTAAATTGCCTTTCTTGCGCGTCTGAGTCGCTCGGCTTCATCACTCGTGTGTCGCATGTCGATTCCGGCCCTCCGAATTGCGACGGTGAGTGCGACGTGATGCGTCCGACACAGCGGGATCAAGAACCACGCAAGATGATTGCGTCCCCCGATGTGGTGTAGTTCCACGTCCAGAGTGCTCTCACACTTCGTGCATCTCATCCGGCATTTCTGGCGAGAAGGACGCGCCAAGTTGTCGCGCAATTCACTCACACCGCGCCGCCTATGATTGAGCGATACAGCGAATACGGAAGCAGGTCTTTTACCGCTAGGCTCTTGAGCGTGCTTTCTGCTGTTATCAGATCAATGCCTGCGATCTTTTTTCCATGCCAATTGGCGAGCGCATTGCGATCTCCTCTCAAAAAGCGATTGACCGCAGCCTTGTATTTGGCAACTTCACTCGCGGTTTTTGATCCACGGACCTTAATCTCTACCGGACCAGCCGGGCCAGGAATTTGCAGGTTGCGCACAAGCCGGTCACTTTTGGCCGCGCGAATCCGTCCTCCGCGACGATCTTGCACAAGGGCTCGGCCTACATATCGCTGAACCGTTCGGACAGTCACTCCGTTTTCGCGGGCAGCTCGGGAAAGTGAGGCACCGCGCCGCATCGATGAAAGAGCACTGAAGGCACGGTCGCGAGCGGACTGGCTCCGCTTCGAAATCTTCGTTAGCGATGTCTTGCGGGAACGCTTACTGAGTGTTCGCTTCCTATTGTTGGCTCTATTCATTGCGATTTCCTTCCCGTATCGAAGGCAATATCGCATGGGCTTTTGGAAGGTTTTCGAGGACCGAAAACATTTTGGTGCGATAGGCGGCTTTTTAGGTCAAAACGATTAGACTTTTAGTGCGATAGCGCCTTGAAGGTACGAACGTGAACATGTTTTTAATGCGAACTCTGACTTGACAGGGTTGAGGCAAGCATGTCGAAAGCGCAAAAACGGCTGAAAAGGCTGGGAAGAGATCAGGAAATCGAACCGCAGGAACTACTAAAGAGATATGCAGCGTTAAAACGATTTCTTGAGGACAATTGGGGCCGAATTGGCCTGAAACTTCCACGAGTGCGGAAGCCTGAAGATGTTAGGGCTGTGCTGACTAGCACACGAAACGCGCAATGGCTTCCGGCGTTTCGTGATTACCCAACTGGATGTCTCTTGCTCGATGGATCTCGGAGAGTGAGTTGGCGTCAAGTTCGGGAAACGCGAGAGCAGTACAAACATGCTCGGGCGACTGAAGGGCGACTTTCCCTGGAATCTCACAATGCACATGTGGCGGCCCAAAACGCTAGGACTGCCTTTGAAGCTGCCGTCGCGGAATATCAGCAACAGGAAAATAGCAAGTTGGTCGACCGTCAACTCGAAAAAATTTCAAAGCAATTGCGGGTCGACGACCTTAAACGTGAAGCACACGAACTGGGTACAGCATTGCGAGAAGCCCAGTTGAGGCGAGAATCGTTGGCTAAGCTTTTGGAGTCTCAAGAAGCATGGTTTGCTCGCAATGAAGTGGTGGGATTCGTTCGCGATCGAAAGAAGCGTTACAGCAAGACGCCGGAGAACTTTGCAAAGGCAATGGCGGGATTACCTTTCTACGATTGGTTATATTCGCTGCGCAAATGCATATCGATCCCGGACATAAAAACAGTTCCTAAAACATATTGGTTTCAGGTATTCGAATTGCTGCAGGTAATCGTGAAAAGAACAAGGCCCGCCAACCTCAGAAAGATCGGGTTGAAACTAAAGGCAAAGTTGCTCAAGGAAGATACGGATGTTCATCTCCGGCCCTACATTACCCCGCAATGGTATTACCTCCAATTGGCCTTGAATGATTGCCGAGGCCAGGGATTACGTCCAAGGGATTTACCGTACAAAATCATGGAAAAATTCTTGGATCATTACGAAGGCGGAAGCACTGCAACAGCTGAATTAGCTAAACATAATCAACTCAACTGAGCTTTTCTGCATTGCTCGTAACCCCCGACAAGTCAGCTAGAGCTTTCCAATGACGCGGATGAGGTCGGTAGAAACCTTGGCGAATTTTGCTTGCATAATAGCGAGATACACCTAAGAGGGACTCAATCGTAGCGCTCGAAAGATTTCCGAGCCGTGGCTGAATTTCTTTTGAGAAACACTCTGCAGTGAGCCAACTAGGTTGAGTGGAACTGTCCCATGCGTATCGGGCTATGGCTTGCCTGCGTATAGATTCTGCATGTTTGCTACGAGCTTTCGGCATCTTCGCCGTGACACGCCCAAGCCGAGCAGCCGCGATCATGGCCTGTTTGGGCGGAAAACAGTTACCGCAATTCTGATGCTCTTTGCCGAGCGGTTTGCCACATCCGCGACAAACGTGTTGAACTTTCGGAAATTGCGTTATAAGGGGTGCAACGCCCTTTGCTTCGCGACGGCGACTCTGTGTCAGGGGAGTTCTCAACCCACGGACAGAGCGACTTTGCCCGGTACGCAGCAAGAGAGCATGCGCCACGTATTCAGCCCACGGCGCAACTAGCTTTCCCCAAATCGGTGCGGTCTCCGAGAGCTTCGAACAACAACCGCAAGAGATACGGCAGTTGCCATTCGTAGACTCCGAAAAATCGGAGCGCTGCAAAGGTTCTCTCATCAGCCAATCGAGTAGCCAAGCTTCGATTGCTGGCCTTATCGTCTCAATAAGGTCAAGGGCTAAGCTGTCCCGATTCGCGGTGTCCGTATGGACAAATCCGATTCCAGGGTCAAGGCCACAAGCGGTAGCAGCTAACCTGCATTCGCTTTCAGCGATTGCGTTTATATAGTTGAGCAGACTATTGGCGGGATTGACCGAAAGGCGAGGTCCACCGGTAAGCGGAGAATGCCTTGGCCCAAATGTTAACCAGTGAGCTGGAATTCGAGCTACATCCTTCCGAGGAAATAAGACAGGGACATCCCGCCAAGCACTCCAATATTCTGAAGCGGCACGAGCCTCAATTGCGCGTATTCCGTCTATGCTTTCCGTATTAGACAATCGGTCCTGGAGTGCTGAAATCGACGCTGCTACATTGGCATTCTTTAACTTCTCGCGAACCAATGTTTCTTGTCCTGTTAGCTTCGCAGAAATAAGTTCGCGGGCGATCAGCGCTGCAGTTCCGTTCGCGAGTGCCAGGGCCTGGGCTCTACGTAACCTCGCCTCGCTAGCTGACGTTGGCCCGGTCACAACCCGAACTTTGCCCATTCGGTCCAGCATCACGAATGACGCGCCAGTCTCAGTCAACCATCGCAGGGCTGAAAGCGTGAGGAAGCCATCATCACCAATGCAAACGAGACGTTTTAGTTTGTGACCGACGCGTGGTAAGCGGAACTTGCGGCGCTCGGGTCCGATGCCATCCTCAATTTGAAGATGACCGGCTTGCATGGTGACGCGGATGCCGTAGCCGTACAGCATCAGGACACCGTGCTTAGAAATTTGCGGGGATGCAGACGAGTGCGGTAGCGTGTGGGAAGCTGCCACGGGAGCTTATACCTCCTAGCGTGGTTAGGGCTGGTCGCGTGTTACTAGCACGCGGCTTGCCCGCTAACTACATTGTAGCCCTACGACTCACTCCCACACAGCTTGTTTTATGAAATCCTTTTGCGTTCTTCGCGAACTTGGGTTAAAGTGTCGCGCGGTTAACGAACCGCCTCTTACCCCGGTTTTAATCAAAAGACTAGACCGAAGATCACGGTATCCGCGCTGTCCTCGTGTACTCTCTAATGGGAAGGCTGAATGAAAACGACCAATGACAACGAGAAATCTCTCAATTGGCTTTCATCCGATAGACCGATTGTTAGTCGAAAAGAAGATGCCCTTGGTCGCCGTGCTTTTGCTGAAGCACTCGGTGGCGCTATTCGCGGATGGCTAGGCCAAGAAAGTTTAGTAGTGGCACTTTACGGTGCATGGGGATACGGGAAATCTTCGATTAAGAACATGGTAGTCGAGTGTCTTAGTTCCGATGCGCCCAAGCTTTTAGTTGTAGATTTCAACCCGTGGCAACTCGCAAATCGTCCAACTCTGAGTGAAGCTTTTTTTGACGAACTTGGGGTCGCTTTGGGGAAAGGGGACATAGGCTCTAACGAGTTGCGAAAGGCTGTCCTGGCTCGCTACAGGAGATGGGCACATAGGCTTCAAGGTGGGCGCGATCTTCTCAAAGCATTTCGTACTCTTCTAGGTTGGACTCTGCTAATTCTTGGAGCGGCCACCGTTTGTACTGCATGGATTCATTCTCGGCCAGTGACAATCTCGTTTGGAATATTGATCCTGATGATTGGGGTTCTTAGTATAGGGTCCCGATTCGTAGATGCGATCATCAAGTTCTTGGAGGCGGGCACAGAAGTCGGAGGGAAAGGCATAAGTGAAATTAAGAAAGAAATCGCGAATGATTTAACCGGGCTGAGGGCTCCAATTCTCGTCATACTTGATGACCTGGATCGACTTACCCCAAGTGAATTACTTGAAGTATTCCAGCTTATTAAAGCCAATGCTGATTTTCCTAACCTCATTTACTTGGTTTTGTGTGAACGGCAAATTGTGGAAAATAACATTTGCAAGGCGCTTAATGTACCCGGACGGGAATATTTGGAGAAGATTGTACAGGTTGAATTCGATGTGCCAGTGATAGATACAGCGCGTGTCCATCGAGTTCTCTTCGCCCGGTTGGATACGTTGTTGACTTCACAAGGCGCAATGTCGCGGTTTTCAGAACAACGATGGGCAAATGTGTTCTGGTCGGGCCTGCATGCTTATTTTGCTACATTACGTGACGTTAATCGTTTTATTTCGACACTTGCCTTACAGCTCTCTTCTCTGTCCCTCGAAGAGGTTAATCCAATAGACCTGATTGCACTCGAGACGATTCGCCTTTATGAGCCGCAGGTCTATAAGGCATTGCGGTCCGGCAAGGAAATGCTTACTGATAGCGGCAAAACGCACTCCGATCCGGACAAAGCAGCTCTAAACTCAATCATTGACCTTGGCTCCGAGGATCGAAAAAAAAGTCTCAAGGAACTCTTAAAACATCTATTTCCAACCGCCCAGTGGGCTTTTGGTGGACCCAGCTATGCGTCTGAATCCGGAGAGCAGTGGTATCGCAATTTGCGTATCTGTTCCTCAAAAATGTTTGACCGATATTTTCGCTTAGCTCTATCCGAAGATGAAATATCGCGAGGAACAGTTCAAAAGTTGCTTAATGCTAGGGGAAACCGGACAGAGCTACGATCAGAGCTTGAGGCACTGAATTCGAGAGGTCTTTTGTCGAAAGCACTAGAAGAGCTTGGAGTCTATCAAGACGATGTTCAACCGGAGCAGGTTGAAGCCTATGTAACAGCCCTTTTCGATGTTGGTGATTTCTTGTCGGACGAAGCGCTTGGGATATTCGACGTCCCAGCACCGTGGCGGCTGGCACATCTTGTCGAAAAGCCCCTCGAAAGAGTCAGCAACATCGCAACGCGTTCACAAATTGTTGTTAATGCGATTAACCATACTAATGGCTTGTTTATGCCCGCTGAGTTTGTCGTTTTGATGAATCCATCCGCTGAAGATCCGCCGGAAAGCGCGATCTTGCCCGAAGCTGAACGAGAGCAAGTGAAAGAAGCGTCACTCGCCCGCATCCAGAGCGCTGCAGCTTCAGGCACACTCTCTAAGCATCCCAAGATCGCAATTTTGCTTAGCCTTTGGCAATCGTGGGGAAAAAAGGAAGACGTTCAAGAGTACATCAATCAATTAGTACAGACCGACGAAGGAACCCTGCAGCTTTTGAAATCGCTGGTCCTGCGTTCTGTCAGCCATGGCCTAGGTGACTACATAGGAACGGAACGGTATTACATCCGGCGAGTTGATGTCGAAGCCCTCACTAACATGGACACATTGGGGAGTCGAGTCAAATCAATAAAAACAACTAATTTGACTGAGGAAGACCGACGGGCCATTAAAGCCTTCGAAAAAGCAATGGAGCGAAAGATAGCGGGGAAGCCGGACCAGGACCCATTTGCGAACGATTGAAAAAATACGACTAGCTAGCCCCGATTACAGCTTTACAAACGGGGCACATTCGGAACTTAGCGTTTACACGCGTAGTCTGACTTTTGCTCCCCTTTGAGTCATAGCACGCGGTGCAGAACAGACCCTCCTCCCCCTCAAACTGATAGCAGCCCCACTTTATTCCCGAGGGCCTTTGCTTAGGAGCAGACATCTCCCTGAGTTGCTTGTTCTCACGCAAAATCTGTGCATACTTGTCCTGCAACTCCAACATTGCCTCCCGTGCAGATATTAGAGTGCCTTGGAGGTCAGCGATTTTAGAGTTTAACTCCTGACGCACCTCCGTGTTCTTAACCGTTGAAGCAATGTCTGCAAGGGTTTTGATTCCGGTCAGGGCAGCACCGAGAGTTTGAACTGTTTCTAGCACCACGTTTCACTCTCATTCCCTTAAAAGATGTATGCGAAAACAGTGTAGCAGCGTACCACCCAATTACTCCAGAGAATGCGGCTATCGCCAGAATGAGATCAGCCGAAGGGGGGGGAGGAAACCCATCTTGCCGGCCTCAACACACTCGGAGTTATCCGTATTTTCGGCGGTAGCTTTCGTACAGAATCTTTACTCCCGGCAATCCGGCTGAGTTGACCCTGATGGTAAAGTCGCGATCTTTTTTAGGCAGCCAATCCAACGATAACAAATAGTCAATCGCTCCGTCAGTTTCATCTTTCATTGCCTCTAGGAATGCGTCGAACGCGAAGACGGGAATATCCGCAGGATCGTTGAAAATTAGATGGTCTCTAGCAATGAGGCAGTACACGACTCGTCTGTACTCTGAGATTCGGCGTGACGCAATCCGTCGAGTTAGTAGAACGTTATCGTTTCTTGAAAGAAAATTACGAATCGCTTTTATTTGCCTAATACCTTTTCGCATTTCCCCATCCTGCTGCTCCCGTTCGTGAGAGGACATAGGAGTGCGTAGCCATTTTGTCTCGGCAATGATTGCGACAGAGTGATTCGTATCCTCAAGAAATAGATCAAGGTCCGGTATTCCTTTGTACAGTTGTATTGGTCCTGCAACGGAAATGCCTGGGCGGCTGATACTCTTGATCGCCTGCCGCATCTCGTCTTCTTTTGTTAGGGTCGTGAAATTGAAAGCTGCAGGACGGAGATAAGAGCACACTCTCAAAATGTCGTCTTCCGCCGCACTCGCAAGTACATACGGGTAGGCCACTCCCAAATATGCCCCGCTGGAATTCAATGGTACAAAAGGCGACAGGAATAGGTTCGACTTTCGTAGTCGCCCGAATGTGAGATCGCCGAGAATTGTCGTAACGACATCTCTGTTCAGAGTTCCCAGACCCGCGATGAGCCTAACCCATTCGTTTGATCCATGCACCAAAACACAGCAGTCGAATGGAAGACGTTGCGGATTATCGTCCCAAAGAAGGCATAGATGTTCGTGCGTCGACATGATTGAGACCAGGGCTAAATAGAAGCGCTGAAAATCGCCAAGCGTGTAACCACCGAGATCGAGGGATGAATGTCTCCGAAATACGGTTAGAATCGGCGCTTGCGAAAAATTGTAGGCTGCATAGGCTCCGGCGTATAGATCTTGAAGCCGGCTGACCTTCATGCGTAAATGTCCTTTGCGTACGGTCGATCTGACTTCTTCAACGAGGAGCTTTAGCTCGGGTGTGTCAGACGGAGGCGCTTTCATCCCCCGCAGACGGGCGGGCCGAATGTTCGTCTGATAAGCTTCGACTCTCCTTTCATCGTCGCTCAGCCGAGACGTAAATCGAATTTCAGTGTCAGAAGTCAGTTCGGCAGAATATTGATGCTGATGCCATCTTGGAAATGCCCGACAGAATTGAACGTAATTGTGCGCAATCTCAAATGCTCCGGCTACATCGTCCCAGTATTGTCGCGTGCAGCGAAAGTTGCTTAAACGCAAATCTGTTCGTTGTCCCGCCGACCTGCACCAGTTCAAAATGTGTGTCACAGATGCTGCAACGTTCATCACAGCCGTAATCTGTTTTGGTGTGCTGAACGGGTTACTGTGCGTGATTCCGCCTAGAATTCGAATCGATTCCGATAGCGTAAGCCAACACGCGCTGTTCCATGGATGTTGCAAGAGCCTAAGATTTTCGAAACAGTTATCACTTCGAATTTCTAAGTTCCTGATCTTGTCAATGAAATCAGGCGATGCTTCATTTTTCAGAACAGATGTCATAGCCAGCGGCAAATGGCGAGCAACTAAAACCGTCGGCGTAAGTGTTGGATCGCCAACATACCAGCCAACAAAGGCCTATTTTATAGGCTGTTCATCTGACCTGGCAGGAGGGAGCATTTTGCCGTTGCCATACACTACCCCGTCAAATAGAAAGGGGGGTTATGTCTCCTGACGGCAAAATGCTCCCTCCTGCTTGCCTGAGTTCGTATTCACCGAAGCAATAGATTCGCACGTCGATAACGCCGCTCAAAGGCTTGGTCCCGCAATTTCAGAACCCGACGCAGTTCTGGCTGTTGTTGGGGGCGCGATGGCAATCACGCTGGCAGGAAATCTTGACCGTGGCCGGATCGATCGCGAACATCATTGTGATTGAAAAAGCTCGTTGGGAAGTGAAATCACCTTCAAAGATTATCTGCGCGTGGGTTTGCCGGTGACGCTGGCGACTCTGGCTATCGGGGTTGTTTGGCTGCAGTTTTACCGATGAGATCTGGCGCCGGGTGAAAAAAAAAGGCAGCCTGCTGTTCTACTTCGTAACGGGAGCTCTGGATTCATTTATCTCTAGCCAGGCGACCGAGATCGACTACGGCGACAGCGATTGCCTCACGCTCATCCTCTTTCAGGTCTGGTTCGGATCTGGCTTCATGAATCGTACGCAGAGCTTCTTCCGCGAGCGCTTGCGAAACAATGGGATCGCTCTCGATTACTGCACGGGAGTAGGACTGAAACCACAGCGAGTCAAATCTGAATATCGGCACGATGACGCTCCGCGGAGCTGAAACTGGCACTCCCCCCTTGCACAGCCTCGCATCGAAAATGTCGGCTTTGAAAGGATGGCCGGTTCATGGCGGTAAAAATAGGGGCCGTGGCTTGGTGCCGTGAGCCCCAAGTTCTAAATCAGGCCAACTCTATTTGATATTGCCGTTCATGCCATTGGGATAGAACCCTCCAGAGTGGGTCCCACCGCCATAAACAATGTGCAAAACCTCTGAAGTGGAACGCGGAATTGACAATGCGTTACTGTCAACGTCAAAAGGATTAGATTGGCTCGGGATCACGTCTTTAGAGTCAACCCTGGTGGTGGCCATTTCCCTGCTTATGACGCGATCGCGGACTGCTCCGGCATGTTGCGCTTCTGTCGCCAGAATTCGGGCCGCAGCATCCAGGTAGGTCTTATTGCTAATCAGTGGAGCGGCTCCCAAATACGCGCTTACGCCGACATCCTCGAATATCCGGGCGAGTTTGAGAAAGTCATTAACATTGGCGAACCCAAAGCCTACGGCATCCAGATTGATCGAGGGCTTCTTGACGGCGCCGGAACCGAGGGCCTTGCGGAGATATAGCACGTGTTCTTGTTCGTCCTTGCGCAAAGCCGAGGCCAAGTAGGCCACTGGCGATCCGCCGAAAGAAACCATTTGACCTCCTGTCGTTGGACCGCTAACGGCGGACGCAGGAATGATGCCCCGGTGTTGCAAGGTCGCGCCATAGGTGGCCATTGAATAAAACTCAGCTTCTAGATATTCGAGGTTTAGTGCGAAGTTGATGATGTCGGCATCGGTAATAGTGGTACTTGCACTTAGCTTTTCGACTGCCCCACCCAACACGGTAGCTGCAGCGATTCCTAACCCGGCGGTTCCAGCACGCTTGAAAAATTTGCGGCGGCTGTGATCGGCACCCGGAACTTCTTCAAGTAAATCAGTCATCGACATACGGTTCTCCTAAAAGGTAGGTAAACAGGTCACGGTTAAGCTGACCATCTGTTCAAGGCCGACAGTCAGCAGGACGTTGGAAGTGGTTTTATGTTCCCGGGGAGGAGCCGGAAACACAGTCAAGGATTGGTTGCGGTTTTAAAACTTGGCGTTGGCTTAAGTTCGGCTAGGGATAAGCGTTTTGGCGAAACTAAAGTTTCGCAGCTGCCTGGAAGGTTATTCGACCGCCTTCTCCTCAAGGAGTTGCCTTCTTACTTCCAGCTGTTCCACTGCGACCCGCGCCAGTGATTGAAGAATGGAGAGCTGAGACTGATCAAATTGCCGGGGAACACGATCGACAATGCAGACGACTCCCAGGGCGTAACCATCGCCTGACAAAATTGGCGCGGCGGCATAAAACTTGAGTTTGGGATCGGCCGTCACCAGGGGATTGCACATAAAGCGTTCGTCAATGCTTGCGTCGGTCACGACAAAGACCTTGGATTGCTGAATCGTGTGTTGGCAAAGCGTGATCTCACGTGGCGCATAGGCCGCACTCAGACCGATGCATGATTTAAACCAGATCCGTTCGGAATCGGCAAACGCCACCAGCGCGATTGGGACTTCGAATATTCTCGCCGCGAGAGATGCCAGTTCATCGAAAATCCTCTCCGCGGCGGTATCTAAAATCTTCATCCTGCGAACTTCCGCCAGTCGATCGCGCTCAATCCGCTTACGGGCCGCCTCTACCCTATCTGCGGAACTGCCTTCCGAAAAATAATTTGCCAGTTCCACCCGGTTCCAGACACCCAGCAGGTCAAACAAAGAATGCACTACGTTCTTAACGATCTGCTGGGTGAGACCCAATTCGCCTGCGATGTCGCGGTTCGAATAGCCCAAGGCAACGTAAGACGCAACCTTCAACTGCCGCTTCGAAAGCGCAGGTGATGTAATGGGAAGATCGGCCGTGGCGCGGGGCAAGGGGGCCGGAGTAATCAAGGCTGCGGGCAGCGATGACTTGGATTCAGTATTTCCGGCAGAATCGTTGGTGTGCATCTGATGTTTAGTTACGGTTAAGTCACGAATTCAGATGTAACCCCGTAGAGAAGGGTTTTCTGTCCAGATCAGGCCAGAGTTCCTGATCGAAGATTTTGCAGTTTCGTAGTCGTTAGCGTCGAGCATCGGCCACGAGGGCCACAAGGCAGATTTAAAAGAGCAGCAGAACAGCAAGCTAAAACCAAGAACAGGTCACTCAGGCCAGCTTTGCGGCTGGGAGGGAGCATTTTGCGGTTGCCATACACTACCCCGTCAAATGGAGAGGGTGCTTAGGAGAGCGCGATCAAATGGCGCGCTGTTCTTGTGATCTATATTTTTTAATCTTGTGACATACGTACGGAAAAGTGGCAATCAGGAAAAGCGTGCTCACACTGGCGCGTGAGGATCACCTTGTTACCAGCGTTGTGACTTCCCGCCCTTCGCAAAGTGCGCGAAGGACGGCGCACCCCAGTTAGTAGATGGTGCCAACCAGATCAAAGGCAGGGCAACCACGCCTCCGTCCCGATCAGAAGTTGAACTTGAAGCCCAGTTGCAGCTCGCGTGGTCCAACCGAGGTATAGTTGATCGTCCCGAAGGTATCATCGCCGACCGAGGTGTCCGGTGTACCGAATACCGGATGATTGAATGCATTCCGCGCCTCGACTCGGAACTCGAAGTTCATCTCCTCGCGTATCTGGAATTGCTTTCCCACCGACAGATCGGCAGTGAAGTGCGACGGACTGCGGACGCTGCCCATCGCTCGTGGAGCATTACCCAGGGTGAAAGGGTCTGGATACTGGAACACGTTCGGATCCACAAAGTAGTTGTCCACCCAATCCGAACCGTGGTTACGCTTGGGTGTTCCGACAACGTTAGGTCTCTGGTCGCCATACGTTGGTAGTGGCTGCCCGCCGTCGGTGAGATTAAAGGCCAATGGCCGTCCGTCGGAGATGCGCCAGATCCCGTTGGTCTTCCATCCGCCGAGGATTGCGTCGGCCCAGCGCGGCATATTCCCCAGGAACGTACGCCCGTGGCCAATAGGCAGCTCATACACGTAGCTGAACTGAAAGACGTATGGAATGTCGAAGGTCGACAAACTGCGTTCCAGTTGCGGCTTATTGGGGTCCTGCAAGCTGTCGATACTGCCGAGCCAGGAGACATTCCAGTCGGCTTGGGAAGAGTCATCGATCGACTTGGACCAGACGAACGTTGCGAGCAATTGCAAGCCATTCGAGTACTTCTTCTCGGCGGACAACTGCAGACCGTGGTAAATAGAATTCGCGATCAACTGCGGTTCCGTCAAAACGCTGGTGAATTGCGGATAGGGGAGCAGCAACTGATAGTACGGAATCTTTGGGAAGCTGCTGCCTATGGTGCTGTTTGGGTCGTTAATGATCCCAGCGAAAGGATTGGGCACGGGGTTGTTGAGGCATGCTACGGTCAATGCCTGGCATGGGTTAGCTGCGTTGGGATCTCCAAGGGGCAAGTTTTCCACCCATGGCCCCAGATGGTTCCGCAGTACCGAGACGTCGAAGGGCAGGTGTGTTCCCTTCTTGCCGATATATTCTGCGTTGACCACAATATTACTGGGCAGTTGCCGCTCGATCCCAAAACTCCAGCTCTGCTCGTAAGGGGTTTGATTCGCCCCTGGTGTACGCAGCGGGCCGTTGGCCTCGAAACCTACATCGTTCAACAATCCCAGTGAGTTTCCGGCGGGCTGAGTCAATCCATTGGGAAAAGGATTGTTAAGGTTCACGAAAGGAGTCGCAAGGTCGTTCGGATTCACCGTGATCACATTGGTGTACTGGTTGAAACCTGCGCTGCCATAGGGGACGACACCTGTGACCCCCGAGCGCGACTGCCCGTAGTAGATGCCGTAGCCTCCGCGCACCACCATCTTCGGAGCAAACTGATACGCAAACCCGAAACGTGGCTGGATGTCGTGCCAGTCGGTCACATAATTAGTGCGCTGATTCGAAGAGGCGAAAACTTCACCGCCCTTTAAAGCAAGGTTCACGGGCTGGCCGGTAACAGGGTTAGCATACGTCACGCTTCCGCCGTTCAATGGGCTCGTAACATTCGGATCAAACCAATCCTGGTGGTTGAAGCGGTCGGTGCGCGGCAAAGTAAGGTCATAGCGCAAGCCCAGATTCAACGTGAGTTTGGGAGTGACCTTCCAGTTGTCTTGCGCAAAGAATCCGTACTGGTAGCTGGTGGTCGCGGGGCGGGACTGAATTTCCAACTTCGAGCCACAGTCATTGCTGGCACAGCCCTGTGTCATCTGTCCCATCATGAAGCTCGCCATCGAATCGCCGCCACACGTGTCCAAATCGCCAGGGCATGCGCTCGAGGCGTCCGTGTTGAAGCTGAAGAATCCGATAGGAGCATTGGTCTGGATGTAGTTGATCTGATGGATCCGGCCATCAAACCCGAACTTGATGTCATGTTGCGCGTGCACCTTATCCATCGTGGCGGAAAGTTGTCCCGTGTCCTGCCCCAACCGGTAATTGCCGTAGGGATCGGTGCCTATATTTGTATATCCAGCAGGAGTGTACTGGTCGATAAAGATTGCGGGCACCCCGTTAAACCCGTTCGCTTGTAAATAGGACGGGAAGCCCAGCGTCCCAAGCGGATCATTCTGCCCATGGGGGTTGTAGCTATCGACGTGCCAAACTCCGCGCGTGAATCCCAGGGTTGTAGTCAGCAAGAGGGTGGGGCTGAAAGTGTGCGTCTCGTTGAGAGAGAAAGCATGGGCATTGTCCCATCCCGCGCCGCCCTGGCAGGGGTCGGTGAAGTTTTTAAAACAATCCAGTCCCGATCCTGTGGGGTTGTATTGATATGAGAACTTTCCACTCAGTAGGTCGTTATCGGTGAAGCGATGATCGATTCTAATATCGAATTGCTTGTTGGAACTGTGGCTTGCACCAGAGCCGAACCAGTTTGTTAGATAATCTCCGCCCGAAACGTTGGGCTGTGGAAAGTAGCTCATTATTTTCTGCGCAACCGGGTCAATCAGATTGCCGGCGGCCTGATTAGCCGGGCCCGGACTGGTATAGGTGGAGAGATTATTAAAGGGGATGAATGTGCTGCGTAGCACGCCGCCGGCAGTGCCGCTGTAAACTCCTGAGTAGGGATCCCAGATTTGACCGCCATCTGCGCTACACCGTCCACTGTTGTCGAACGCCCCTCCTTGTATGGCACATAGTTCGCCAAAATCGCCGGCGCGCATGGCATCGCTAGGAACGCCTGCGTTCGCTGTCCTCAAGCCTGCCGTACGCGTGTAGTCATAATCGAAGAAGAAGAAGGTTTTGTTCTTGATGATGGGGCCGCCAATAGTACCCCCGACGTTATTGCGGCGCAGGGGTGGAATGGGTTCTCCATTCCGGTTGGCGAACCAGTCGTTAGCATCGAGGCTGCCGTCGCGGAAAAACTCGTAAACGCTTCCGTGAAATTTGTTAGTGCCGGAGCGCCCGATCACATTGACCACAGAGGCCCCCGAAAATCCGTATTCTGCACTGAAATTGGTCTGCTGGACTTTGAATTCTTCAACCGCTTCTGGGGAAGGGAGATAGGTCACTGCCGTGATTCCCCCGTTGGGCTCGGAGTTGGTGACCGATGCGCCGTCCAGCAGAAAGTCAGCCGTAGCACCACGACTACCGTTGGAAACAAAGTTGGTGCCCAGACATGGTTCCGGGCATTGATCGTCCATCGCGGTGACGCCCGGTGCCAAGGAGGTCAGCGATTCAATATTACGGTCGATCAAGGGTAGGTCATTGATGAAGCGGCGATTGACCACCTGCCCGGTTTCGGCGTCTTCAGTCTGGATGGCCTGGGCTGCCGCCTCCACTTGGATGGTTTGAGTGGCAGCCGCCAGCCTCAACTTTAGATTGGCGGTCGCATTCTCGTTTATGTCTACCTTGAAGCTGGCGCTTTGGGTCTTACCAAAACCCGAGGCATCCACAATGACCACGTAAACACCGGGAGGAATGGAGCGGAAGAGATATCGCCCGCTATTATCGGAGATCGTTTCGAAGTGGAATCCTTTCTGCTGGTCGGCAAGGACCACCTTCGCTCCTGTCACCACAGCGCCGGTCGCGTCGCTTAGTTCGCCACTTACGGTTCCGAAGTACGCCTGGCTGAACAGAGCCGGCGCCAGCGTCAGCGCCAACGTAATCACCAGTAGCACTATTAAGAAAGAACCGAAAGCAGGCTTGCGAAGAAATCTGACGGATTCTGGCATGTGACCCTCCCTTTTGGGGCGTGATTCAACGGAGTAACGAAAACACAGCTGGCCGTCTACTTTCAAGGAAAAAACGTAATTGAATCGATTTAATTAAGGGTGAGCCTTTGCATTTTGGCCTGGGCTGGTCACTAAATTCATGATTCGTTGTCGGGTCCGGGGGTGTGCGTCGTATTTAGGGCGCGCGCTGCACTTTATGACTTGCCGTGCTATGGGGGACCCACATTGGTCAGCGGCTGATGGCTGAGTCGTTATTTCAATTGGTGAACAGCAAATAACTTCAATCATCACAGCAGGCTCAGCTCGTGCCATGCAACTGAAAGCTGGTGCGGCGGCGCTCATCAAGGCTAGCGAGGTTATGTTTTTGCGGTGTGATGTGAGCAGTGCCCGGCGTGCATCGCCAACGGGGTTGGCGGGCGGAGTGCGTTTGATGTCGATTCTAGCTACTTTTCCACGAAGTCTACAAAAGCGCCGATTTTCTGGTAATAAGCCCTCAGACTGCATTGCTTCGGAGCCATGTGGGCAAAAGAAAGCTGGAGTTGCTTGGTCGGTTGGGGAATCTCGCCGACCTCCATCTGCGCATGCGCAACGTCTTGCGCCGAGTTGTAAGCTGCGCCCGCGGTAACGTTCTTGTTGACGGTGATGGTCCAGTTTTTTCTGTCCGGAGTCAGAAAAATCGTATACGCGCCGAGCGGAATTTCCGTTCCGCCCAAGGTGAGCGGAGTCTGGACATATAGAGTGATTCCCGGCGACCAAACCCGGCCGTTGTGAGGCTCTTCCTTAACCGTTGGATTGTATTGAATCGTGACTTGATTTCCGTCCTCGAAATTGCAATACGTTTGAGCCTGGCCAAAAGCCGTTGCCGCAGAAGCTATCACGAACAAAACCATGACTGCTGGAACCGGGGAAGTGGGCATGCGCATCTGGAAATTTCCTTTCCGCAATAATTTATCACTGTACGGGTGCTGATGCAGGAATTTGGTGGGTAATTTATTGCTGCATCAGCAAAGCTCCGGTTGAGGGAAACATCGCTACGCGCCCCGTTCGGGCTTGATCTTCGGTTACGTTCTCAAGTCTGTGCCGGGTTGCTACCGTTTGGACAGGGAGAAAGGGCGGAAAATGTCCAAACTGAAGCTGCTTTATGGGGAATCGAACGAAGAGGTATTGGCGTCGCAAGCTGCGGAACTGCAGAAAGCGGGATACGCCGTGCAAACTGCGATCGGGCGCGGGAGCGTGCAGGATCTCTTGAAGAAAGAATCATTTGACCTGATACTGCTGGGAGCGACGCTCAGCCGCGATGACCGTCACCATCTTCCTTATATGGCGAAGAAGGCGCAGGCCGCGGCAAAAGTTCTGGTCCTCCACACCGACGGTTCGCGGCATCCTTACGTGGATGGCAATATAGATACCGGCGAAGACATGCAGCACCTGCTGAATAAGATCAGCGCCATGTACGGCAAAGCAAAGCCGGAGTCGAAGCCACAACAATCGAAGGCCATGACTGCAATGGCCGGCCGGTAAAATTTTATCTGGCTGAAGTAGAAGGGCGGCCTTTAAGGTCGCCCTTTTTTATATGTGGGGGAAGCGGCGCTCGGCGGTCCGATCCTTCTGTCGTAAAATCTTTGTTCAAATTCATCGGAACGGGGATTTTATGGACAGCGCAGCAAACACGCATACCAGCAAAAAAGTCTATGTCTCACTCACCGGGTTGCCCCTGCTGGTGGATTTCAAATGGCCATTTCACAGTTCGACCGCTGGCGCCGACTTCTGGGTACTGCACACCGACGTGAAGCTAGGAAATTCTGATGGCTTGCATGCTCCGGTCGCGGTGAATCTTTCGGCAACGGTCCGCGAAGTGCTGCCCTCGATGGAACCAAAAGATGTTGAAGGCGCGGTGGTGAACGCGCTGCGCAAAGATGTTGACCGCAGGCAGTTGCGGTTTTTGAAATCGGGGAAGATGGTGCCAGTGCAGTTTTCCAGCCGCTATTACGATTTCAAGCGCAACAAATGGGTCTTTGGGCGGGCGAGCGACGAGGACATCACAAAGTTGATTATGCGCAAAGTGTTCTGGCACTGGCGTCTGCTCAGCGGGAATGTGTGGGTGGGCGATCCGGCGGAGGCGCTTTATGTGGAGGCAACGGTGCCGCACGTGCTCGAACTAGCCCGAACGCTGGCGGAATCAGGACTGATGACGGTAGAAGGCGAATGGGCGTCGGCGAACGCAACCCTGTTGGCGCAAGCAGAAAAGTTTGAAATGGATATGAAGGACGCGCTGACTGAGTTGGAGAAAAAGCACGCGTTCGAAGATGCGAAAAGAGCGGGATGAAACGATTTCAGATTGCAGATTAAAGATCAGCCGTTTTGGGTTTTAATCTGCAATCTAAGTCTGCGGTATGACTCTGTTCTATCTGAAATCGCTTTCTCCTACTCGGCCTGCACGGCTTCGATCATCTGAAATAACTGGCTGGAGTCAGTCACCTCTGTGACCGGCCGCTGCGGATTGCGCGCGCTGACTATATAGATAGTCGGCGTGTGCTGGATTCCTACCTTCTGTCCGAGTGCCTTGTCTGCATTAACCTCGGCAGCGAACTTGCCTTGGGGATCGATAACAAACGGCAGTTCCACTTTATGGGCTGCGGCGAATTTCTGCGCGTAACTCTGCAGATTGTCAGCGGTGATTTCCGGCTGGTGCTGGAAAATGTACTCTCGGAACTGATTGCCGAGTTCTTTCGACTGCGAGTCGAAATAACGAGCGATAACCGCCGCATTGAATGACCACTTGTGCATGGGCAACGGGAAGTCATGTATCACCAGCGGTATTTTGTGGGCATTCGCAGCTTGCTTCTCAAGAGGCGAATCCATCCGGCACTTGGGGCACTCCAGGTCTTCGAACACAACCAGCGCCACTTGCGCGCCTTTCGGAGGTCGCAGCAGTGCGGGGTCCTGGGCCAAGGCCAATGAACACAGGAGCAACAGAGTGCAAGCAGGAAGAAGTTTTCTGATCATATGAATTTAGATGCTGAAAAGCTCGTATTTATGTTAACCGAAGGTTCGGCGAAATGCAGCGCCGAGGAGCCTCGCGAGCTATAGCAGCCGCAATTGCCGCTTCTCGAGGGCCAGCAGCTTTTCTTTAATCGGGAGCCCGCCGCCGTAGCCGGTCAGCTTGCCGTTTGAACCAATCACGCGATGGCAGGGAATCACGATCGGAATTGGGTTCGATCCGTTTGCCAGTCCGACGGCGCGGCTGGCGTTTGGATTCCCAATCCGGCGGGCGAGTTCGCCATACGAGATCGTTTCGCCGTAAGGGATGTTGCAAAGCTCGCTCCAGACTTTTTGCTGGAATGGAGTGCCTTCGGGAGCAAGCAAGAGATCGAAGCTTTCGAGTTCTCCGGCGAAATAGGCGCGCAGCTGGCGTGTAACTTCTGTGAGTTGACCCAAGTCTTCTTGCCATTCAGTTTTGGCTTTAGCGGAGTTCTTGCCGTTGGGAAAGCGAATCTCGCGGAGGCCGCTGCTGTCAAAGGCCAGCAGCAACGGCCCGAGCGGGCTCTCGATAGTTGCGAAGAATGCGGACATTTTGAGTGACTCCTTGCTTTCGAACTGTTGGTGGAACTGTTTGCCAGAGGTACATGGCGGCATAGGCGCGCCACGGACGCCAAGCTTCGGCATTGGCTTTGAGTTGGCGAGGGTTGCTTACGCCAGTAGCGTGCAATAATCCCAGATCGCCGCTGGGAAACGCGTCAGGTTCGCCCAAGGCGCGCATCGCGACGTATTGCGCTGTCCAACTGCCGATGCCGGGGAGTTCGCAAAAACGGGTGATGAAATCTTCGACCTTCACAACGCCGGAGAACGAGAGCTGCCCATCGCAGACCGCGCGGGCCAAGGCGCGGATACTATGGGCTCGGGCGCGGGGCAATCCCACGCGACAAAGATCTGCGTCCGCTAGTTTTTCTGGCGCTGGTAAAGATATGGGTCAGGCCGGATAAGGAAGCGACCGGAGTACCGAATTCTTGGACCAATCTTCCCGCCAGCGTTGTCGCCCCGCGCACGGTGACTTGTTGGCCCAAGATGGCCCGGACCGCGAGTTCGAATCCGTCCCAACATCCAGGAACGCGCAGTCCCGGATTGGCTGTGAAACGTGCACGCAGCAGGGGGTCACGCTTGAACTGGCGCGCGTACTGATCGGGATCGGCTGCCAAGTCGAACATGCTGCGGACGCGTTCAACGATCTGAAACAGAAAACGTGGTTGCGGAAAGAAGATGCGCAACTCAATCGCGTTCGAGGAATGATCGAGTGCAGCTTCCATCCAGCCCACTTCGCTATGTAAAGAAAAAGTGCGGCGGTAAGCACTGTGTTCAACGAGTTCGACTCCGGCAGTGGCGCGCGGTTTTAGAAACTCCAATAGTGAGTCCCAAGCTAGTGGCGGACGAAAGCGAAGGAGGAAGCGATATTCATTTTCCCGAGTAGCAGGTTGAGAGCGCAGTTTACGCAGCCGGCTCGGAGAACGGCCGTATGTCTTCAGAAAGCATTCATTGAAACGGCGCACACTGCCGAAACCCGAGGCGATGGCGACTTGGTGCATCGGAAGATTGCTTTCGTCCAACAATCTCTTAGCAAAGTGGAGACGTCTGGTCTGAGCCACAGTGACCGGACTGGCGCCAAGATGTTGCATGAAAAGCCGACGCAAGTGACGTGCACCCATGCCAAGCCGGGCCGCGAGCGCTTCCATACCTCCGTCTTCGAGCGCGCTTTCAGAGATCAGCCGCAAAGCCCGTGAAACCGTCGCTGATGTACCGAGCCAAGCAGGCGTTCCGGGAGAAGCCTCAGGGCGGCAGCGCAGGCAGGGCCGAAGTCCGGCTTCAGCAGCTGCGGCTGCAGTCGGAAAGTAACGAACATTCTCTTCCTTGGGCGGACGAGCGGGACAGACGGGGCGGCAATAGATCCCCGTCGTTAGTACGCCGATGAAGAAGCGACCATCGAAGCGAGGATCGCGAGCGAAGCGGGCGCGGGAGCAGATGGCAGCATCAATCAGCATTGGACTAATCCCTACGATAGCGCAGTCGACGGAAAGGGATTAGCCGTTTTCGGACATGAATGTGGCGACGAATCAGAGCGCGACAGCTTGCTCGCGGCGCTTGGCTTGAATTTCGATATATACATTCACCAACGACACCGCTGCCGGTGTTACGCCGGGAATGCGCGAGGCATGTCCCAGGGTACGCGGGCGGATTTTGAGTAGCGTCTCCTGCATTTCGCGGGAGAGGCCGCTGACCGATTTGTAATCGAACCACTCAGGAATATTGCGCTGCTCGGATTTTTTCAGGCGATCAATGGCGCGCTGCTGTTGCAACAAATAGCCCTCGTACTTAATTTCGGTTTCGATGGATTTAAGTTCGTTGCGAAGTGCGGCGG
>JBOGLH010000118.1:0-30090 GCA_050746025.1 Terriglobales bacterium
GCCCCATTCGTTGCACCGTGACCCGCAGAGTCTCTCCCTTGGTTTCGACGTCCAGCACCCGGCGGACGACATTCCTCTCTTGCGACCACAGGTGCAACAAGCATTTGTTGGTCTCACCCGAAACCGAGTACTTGGCCTGCCCAAGATCAAAGGTGACAGTGCCATCTTCAATTACGACGGCATTGTTGCTGCCGGAAAGGAAGCCTTCGAGCGTGGCAGCCAGAGTCTGAGAAGTCATAGGTGGCAGTCTGGCAGAAGATCCGAAGCGCGTCTGTGACGAATGAACATGGTTTGCAATATATTTGATGAGGAAGAATTTGAACTCCTGCTGCAATTCTTGCCGCCAACACACTCTCAGGACCTGTGGGATAATCAAAACAACGGGTTTCCTGCATTCGGAGTCCCTTCCTGGCGCGAGGTCATCCAATAACTGTGGACAACAATCATTTCTTTTTCCAGCATTACGGATTGAGCAACCGCGACTTGGAGCACTATTTGGCGGCTGCGCTTTCGGCTGGCGGGGACTATGCCGACCTTTATTTTGAGTATCTTTCCTCGACTTCCTTGAGCGTGGATGAATCCATGGTCAAGTCCGCGTCGCAGGGTATTTCCGCCGGATGCGGCATTCGCGTCATCTCCGGCGAGCGTACCGGGTATGCCTACACCGACGATCTCTCTTCGTCGCGCATTCTGCATGCCGCGCGTACCGCGGCACTGATCGCGAAGGGGCCGGCGAAAACACCCAGCGCGGGCTTTCAGCAAAAGCCGGCCCGCAGTCTTTATCCCGTGACTCTGCCTTCAGTGGACGCTGAAATTACCGCCAAGGTCGAGCTGGTGATGCGGGCGGACGCTGCGGCCCGCGCATATGATCCGCGAATTAAGGAAGTTCGCGCCAATTACGCCGACGAACTCCGCACCATTCTGGTGGTGGGATCGGATGGCACCTTCGCCGAAGATTCCCAGCCGTTGGCCCGAATGAATGTCTCTTGCATCGCCAAAACCGAAACCAATTCCGCACGCGGCGGTTCCGGCGGTGGCGGTCGCGTCGCTCTCGATTTCTTCTTCGGAGAAAAAACTCCCGAGTATTTCGCCAAGGAAGCTGCGCGGCAATCGATTCTGCAGCTCGATGCACGTGAAGCGCCTGCGGGAGACATGGAAGTCGTGCTTGGTCCGGGATGGCCGGGAGTGCTGATTCATGAAGCTGTCGGCCACGGGCTTGAGGCTGATTTCAATCGTAAGCAGACATCAGCTTTCGCCGGATTGATTGGTAAAAAAGTCGCCAGTGAAAAGTGCACGGTCGTCGACAACGGCGTCATGCCCTGGCGGCGCGGTTCGTTGAACGTGGATGACGAGGGTCATGCCACACAGGAAACCGTCCTGATCGAGAAGGGAATTCTCAAGGGCTACTTGAGCGACAAGCTTTCTGCCCGGCTGATGGGCATGGCTGACACTGGCAACGGAAGACGCGAAAGCTATGAGCATATCCCGATGCCACGCATGACCAATACCTATCTGCTGGCGGGCGAGGACGAACCTGAAGATATCATTCGCTCAGTGAAGCGCGGAATTTACGCCGTGAACTTCGGCGGCGGCCAGGTGGATATCACCAATGGAAAATTTGTATTTTCGGCCTCTGAAGCGTACATGATCGAAGACGGCCATGTGACCGCGCCTATTCGCGGCGCAACATTGATCGGAAACGGACCGGACGCGCTGACGCGAGTTTCAATGGTGGGCAATGATTTGAAACTTGATGAGGGTATCGGCACCTGCGGCAAAGACGGGCAGGCCGTGCCGGTTGGTGTGGGAATGCCGACCACCAAACTTGATCGCCTGACCGTGGGTGGCACCGCGCGCAAAGAAGCCGGCGGATTTATGCAGTGAGAGAGAAAGAAGCAGGTACACGAAGGAAATCTCATCCAGCAAGATGGCGATCAGATCCACAAGAAGACCAGCTGGCATACCGGTTTCCTTCGTGGACCTTCGTGCCCTTAGTGGTTCATGATCTTGGTTCTTAATCCATGTCTTCTATTCAACTCGAAAATCACAGTACGCAAACCGAAATCGACCTGAAAGAACTTGGCCAGGACCTCGTGCAGCGAGCTATGCGCGGCGGCGCGACAGCTGCTGAGTGCGTGATTCGCGAGGGCGATGAGTTCTCCACACTCGTGCGTCTTGGCGAGGTTGAGACGTTGAAAGAGTCCGGATCGCGGTCAATCGGCGTTCGTATATTCAATGGCAAACGGGCGGCCAGCACGCATTCCAGCGACTTCACGGCTGCAGGTCTTGATCGCATGCTGAAGTCAGCGCTCGAGCTGTCAAAGATTACTTCCGAAGATCCTTTCGCTGGAATTCCCGATGCCTCTCAACTCGGCTCTCTTTCCGGCGATCTCGACCTTTACTCGGCCGATGTCTACTCGCTTCCGGGAGAAGAACGAATCTCCTATGCGCGCCGTGCAGAAAAAGCTGCACTCGATGCTGATCCGCGTATTAAGAACTCCGAAGGCGGATCGTTCGATGCTGCAACCGGCCACAAAATTCTCGCCAACTCGCATGGCTTCGTGGGCGAGTTCCGGCGGTCGTACTGTTCCGTCGCGGCCATCCCCATTGCGCAAGATGAAAAGGGCGGTATGCAGCGCGATTACTGGTTTTCAGTGGCGCGCAACCTAGAGCGTCTCGAGTCTCCGGAGCACGTGGGCAAAGTGGCCGCCCAGCGCACGCTTCGCCGTCTGGGAGCGCGCAAGGTGAAGACCCAGCAGGCGCCGATCATTTTCGATCCGCTGGTGGCAAACTCAATTCTCGGCCACATTTTCGAAGGCGTTAACGGCGACTCGGTTTATCGCGGAGCATCTTTTCTCGCAGGAAAACTCGGCGAGAAGATCGCAGCTTCGCAAGTCACCGTCATCGACGACGGAACCATGGTCGGCGGCTTCGGTACCAGCCCCTTTGATGGCGAAGGCATTCCCACACGACGCACTGTGGTAATCGAAAACGGTGTATTGAAATCCTATGTGCTGAATACCTACACCGCAAAGAAGCTTGGCCTGCAAACTACCGCTAATGCATCGCGCGGACTGGCGGGAACTCCTGGGATCGGGCCGGGAAATTATTTTCTTCAGCCCGGCGCTCGCACTCCGCAGCAGCTTATCGGCGATGTGAAAGAAGGACTGTACGTCACCGAATTTCTCGGAATGGGCGTGAACCTGGTCACCGGCGATTATTCTCGCGGCGCATCCGGGATTTGGATTTCCGGCGGTGAGCTCACTTTCCCCGTTGAAGAAATTACCGTGGCGGGCAATCTGAAAGATATGTTCCTGAATATTTCAGAGGTCGCCAACGACTTGGAGTTCCGCGGCTCCGTGGCATCACCTACAATCCGCATTGATGGGTTAACTGTAGGCGGAGAATAAGCGGCGTTGGTCCGCGACCACGCACCTTCTCAGATATCACCCCTCGCCAGCCTTCCTGCGTAACATGGGCCATGCGCTCTTTGTTCATCGCTGGGATAATTGCGATGCTCGTGTTGCCGCTCGCGCAAGCGGTTGAGCACGCGGACGAGAGCAAAATTCTCGCCTTAGAAAACGCATGGAACCAGGCCCAACTACATCACAATTCCACCGTAGTCGCGAGCATGTTGCCGGAAACCTTTATCTACACCGATTACGACGGCACGGTGATGAATAAGACCCAATTTCTTGCCGACCTGCAGGACACCTCTTACCAGGCAACCATGGTTGTAAATGAGAATGTGAAAGTGTTCACCTATGAGGGAGCCGCCATAGTAGTTGGAACTTATCACACCAAGGGAAAATACAAGGGCCGTCCGTTCGAACACTGGGGCCGATTCACTGACACTTGGGTCTTCGAGAATAAGCTCTGGCAGTGTGTCGCCAGCCACACCACGCTGATCAAAAAATAGCCCCAATATCCGTCAAGCAATACAATCGTGACATGGGCGGTCTCGATCTCATCCAGCCATCGCCGGGCACCCAGGAGCCGGACCACAGTCGGCGATTCATCATAGTTGCCATCGCGGTTGTCATTGCCTTAGTGCTTGTCGCTGCTCTGCTGATGCGAGAACCCGTAAAGACCGCGCCGAAGATTCCGCCCTATGCCGCAAAATTGCAAATCTCAGATATTAAGCTGAGCCAGGCACAGAATTTTGTCGGCGCCAGCGTAACCTACGTGGACGGCAACATAGCCAACCTCGGAGACAAGATCGTTACCCATGCGGTGGTGCGGGTAACTTTCAAAGACTCCTACGGCCAAATTGCGCAAGTAGAGGATGTTCCCATCAAGCTTTTGCAGACCAGCGGTCCGTATCCCGATACCGTTGACCTAGCGACTGCCCCATTGGCGACCGGACAAAACAAACCCTTCCGCCTGATCTTTGAGCACGTAAGTGAGCAGTGGAACCAGGCTGCTCCCGACCTGAAGATCACAGACGTCACCCTGAAGTAGAAACTCTTCACGGTCATAACAACGCATCGTCGTCTCGCGATGAGTGAGAAATGACGATGTCATCCCTAAGTGAATGTGACTGTTTGGAAGCTCCGAAAATCGCGACCACGATCGCAATTCCTATTCCCACCAGGAACGCTTCGGCAATATGCATCTGGAAATAATGACCCATGATCAGCCGCCGAGGAGTAAGTCGTCCGATTATTTCCAAAAACAGAACAAGGGCATAGGACTCGAAACTCGGCGCTCGCGAATAGCAATAACCGGGGGCTGACATCGTGCCTGCATTTCGTTTTTCGTCACGAATTCGCGAAAACGCTTGGATCCTAGGTTCCGACGCGGCCTCCTCCTCTACAATGTGCACATGTCCGAAAGCAAAGCTTTGCGTCTGACGGAGACGGTAAAAGCGGCGGGTTGAGCTTCCAAGCTGAGTCCGGCGGCGCTGGACACGGTGCTTGGGAAATTAGCCCGGCAACACGACCCGAATGTGCTAGTCGGCTTTGACCACGCCGACGATGCCGGAGTGTATCAAATCGCGTCGGACCAGGCTCTCGTGCAGACCGTCGATTTCTTTACCCCGATCGTTGACGATCCCTACACCTTCGGACAGATCGCAGCGGCAAATTCTCTCAGCGATATCTATGCCATGGGTGCGCGCCCGCTGACCGCGCTGGCGCTTGTCTGCTTCCCGGAAAAAGCTGATCTCGAAACCCTTGAGCGAATTCTCGGCGGCGGATTATCGAAAATGATCGAAGCCGGATGCACGATCATCGGTGGCCACAGCATTCGCGATGATGAAACTAAATTCGGCTACTCCGTCACCGGCACGGTGAATCCCGCACGCGTAATGAAAAATGGTGGCGCGAAGGCGGGGGACCGCCTGCTGCTTACTAAAGCACTGGGAACGGGCGTGATTTCAACTGCGATCAAAAAAGGCGTAGCCAAGCAATCCTGGATCGACGCAGCCGTCGCATCCATGACCACTCTGAACAAAGCGTCAGCGGAAGTCATCACAAACTATGTGGGGACGGGCGCCCTCGCCCGTCCAGCGGAGCGAAGCTCCGCACCAAACACTTCCGTCCACGCTCTCACCGACATCACCGGCTTCGGCCTGATTGGGCATCTTCGCGAAATGCTTCTCGCTTCCGAGAATGTTTCGGCAGACCTTTATGCAAACCGTGTCCTGCTTCTCGACGGTGCAATCGAATGTGTGCGCGCCGGGCATGTTCCGGGCGGTCTGAATGCGAATCGCGAATTCGCTGAATGCGTAGTGGATTACAAAGGGAAAATTTCTGACGATATAAAAGCTCTGCTCTTCGATCCGCAAACGTCTGGCGGACTGCTGATCGCGTTAGCTGAAGATCGTTCCGCCGAACTTCAAAGCGAACTCAAATCAGCCGGAGTGACAGCGGTTGAGATCGGCGAAGTTTTAGCCAATGGTAAGGCCTTAATCTCGGTGATTACCTGAGGTTTCAGAACTCCAAAATTCTGCTTGACCGGCTTGCCGATAGTGCTACCATCTTACGACCTTCCCCGCCAAATCTAATCTGATCGGAGGCCTCATGGCCACTCCCGGAATCGGGCTCAATAACCCGGGCCAATCTTCTCTAACCAACCTGGTTGAACAGAAGCTGCGTGCTGAGCGTCTGGTCAAAGCCGGCGCGAGCTGGTTTTTGATGGTCGGAGCTCTTTCGCTCATCAATTCCGTACTTGCCATGAGCGGATCCGGGATCCGTTTTATTTTCGGGTTGGGCATTGCGCAGTTTGTGGACGCCCTCGCCCGGCAGGCCGGACAGACCGGGTTTGCCCTTAGCCTGGTTATTAATGGCGGCGTCGCGGCCGTGTTCGTGCTGTTCTGGAATTTCGCGCGTAGGGGCGAACAGTGGGCATTTGTTGGCGGCATGGGACTATACATCATCGATGCCTTGGTCATGCTCATGTCGCAGGACATACTGGCCGTGGCTTTTCATGCCTATGCACTGTATCGCATTTACCGCGGATATAAAGGCATTCGAGCCCTGAAACTTTTCGAGGGACAGCTGCAACCGGCAGGCGCACCGATTCAGCCGCGTTAATACCTTCATCGAAGCGCAAAGGATGAGGTCTCTTTATTTTGGGCTGTCCCTGTGGGCGACTTTGACCCGATAGCCTGCCTGCTTCAGCCGCTTGGCAACGTCTTCAGAAATCATCACCGAACGGTGTTGCCCGCCGGTGCAGCCGAACGCAATCGTTAAATAACTTTTGCCCTCGCGAATGTAATGCGGCAAAAGATAAATCAGCAAATCGGAAATTCGCTGGATGAATTCCGTGGTCTGCGGAAACGAGCGAATGTATTTCGCGACCCTGGGATGCAGCCCGGTGAGCGGGCGAAATTCCGGAACGAAGTGCGGGTTGGGAAGAAAGCGAACATCGAAAACCAGATCGGCATCTTCCGGCACGCCATGCTTGAATCCGAAACTCAAGCACGAAACCAGAATTTTCCTGGCCTTTTCCTTCTTCTGAAACAGCTCGATGATGTGAGCCCGTAATTGGTGGACATTGAACTCGGAAGTATCGATCACCAGGTCGGCAATCGCGCGAATATGATGCAAGTGTCGCCGTTCGGCGCCCAGGGATGTTTTCACCGGTGTGTCAGTGCCCAGCGGATGCGGCCGGCGAGTCTCACTGTAACGGCGCAGCAGGACTTCATCTGAGGCCTCAAGGAAGATCATCTTGGTTGCGATCATCCGCTTGACTGATTTCACGATGGTCGGCAGTTCTTCCAGTTGCCTCCCCTCGCGAACGTCCACTACCAATGCTGTGCGCGGGTTCTCAGAAGATTGCACCAGCTCCGCAAATCGCGGAATCAGTCCTACGGGCAGGTTATCAACGCAGTAATAACCAAGGTCCTCGAAGGCTTTCAGGACGGAGGCTTTTCCCGAGCCGCTCATCCCGGTGATGACTACGAGTTCGCCCAGCGGACGACTTTCTGAGCGCTTACGCGTCATCTTCCGGGCAGTCTTGCTGATTTTCTTAGTGATGCGGCGAAGGGCCATCCTGCACCGAATGTTAGCAGTCGCATCGTGCTTGTCGCCAGTTCCTGCTTATGTGCGTCAGGCGAAACGCCCTCTTACGCATTGAGCACTTGTTCGAGGATTCGTACTTCCCGGCCACGTCGGCGCTCAAACCAATCTTATTGGCTTTAACTTGTTGAAATCAAAGCACCGGATCAAACAAGGACATGGTTCAAAAATGTTAGCCCCTCCCATAACATTTTGCGGCCCGTTCGCCGTAATCAAAATTCGTCTTGCGGCGCGCTAATCAACCGGTGCATAGTTCCAACGTGGGCGGGATCACATTAGGAATCGAGATTTTCTTCGGCTTCATCATCGGGGGCTTGCTGTTGGCCTTCGGTTCAATGGTTGTGCTCGTTGCATGGCACATCTTCATTGCAGTCATGAAAGCGTTGTGGAACCGCACAAAAGCTTTGTGCAGCTTTCTTGCAGACCATATTCGTTGGGTGATCGGAATCGTTGTTTATTGTTGGATCGCGGGAATCTTGGGCAGCTCTGATTCACCAACACAAGTAGGCGTCGCTGGAGTTATGTACACGGCATTGATTGTAGCGGGATTGATCGGCGCTTATGTTCTAACGAGCAGAGCGGGAACCCGCGCTCGTAATCGTGAGCTAGCGCTAATACAAGAACAAGAACGCGAGAGATCACAGACATGAAAAAACTGAATGAATCAACACACAGGTTTGTCGTGAACACGATGCTCGATCAACTTCCAAAATACGAGCAGCTTGCTCTCCAACAAGCAATTGATCTCATCAAGGGATACCAGTTGCCTTGTGATGTGGAAGTCGCGAAGATCTAACCTTTGTCTCATTTACTTTTTATTTCGCCGCCGATGGCATTTGCAAATTGCTTGGTTGCCGTTTGGATTTCAACGACTACCAGTTGATTAGCCGCGAGGTTAGGCGAACTGATTTGCGCGAAGAAAATGTTGCCGGGTCGCTTAACAGGGTTCCCGGTTTGCGTGACAAAGCCAGAAGCAGGTAGAGAGACATTACCATCCAAGAAGTCTTTGTCGAACTGTACCGCAACATCAAATGGAGCATCTATCCTGTAATTACAACGAAATACTGCCATTGTTGCGCTCAGAGCGCCTTTTCGATAAGGGCTTGGCTCTCGCGGAATGCTGTCTAACCAACAATGGTGCGCTTCCTGAACAGTTTTTACAACAACTCGTGGAGCGCTCTGAGGTTGTGTCCCGATAGTACGGATGTAGTCATCTCTCGTCTTTAATGTTTGCTTTAGCGCGTTCTTTTCATCCACCACCACTCGCCATCTGCCGGTAACGTCATGGTGATCGTCGTATACAGTCACGATGGTGGTCATTGCAAACAGCGCGAAATGCACAATGAATCCAATCACAACAGCTATGCGGATGTTCTCTTTCCATTGCCGCTTCATCTCGGCGGCTCCACGCGCCAAGAACACAAGTAATAATGAAGCAAGGAAAGCAAATGTTCCGAGGCCCCAAGCCAGCCAATTGCTAGATACGAGGGCGGGCATACCATGAATAATTCTGTAGAAGAGCGAGTGGAAGTGAGGCCACATGGCGGTGCATTATATCTCTTTGATCTGTATTCAGAAGTCGCAGCAAATATCGGCAACCCCCTGGTATTTCCACGAACATCCTGCAATAAATACTTAATACGTGCGCCAGCCCACAATGCCGGTCACCATTGACGAGCTGTGCACGAGTAACCAAAGTAACTCATCGGTTCGGCTTCAATTGCGCTAGACTGACCCAGCCAAGGCGGCTGAATCCCTCATCAAACCAGCCGTCTGGGAGGAAAGTTCTGAGCGTCCAGCCTAAACTTGCGCCAATATTTACTGACGCCGAACAGCACCTGCGCAAGATCGTCGCCAAAGCGCCCGTAATCTTCTTTGCGATCGATGCCGAAGGCACGTTTACGCTGTCCGAAGGCCGCGCACTTGAGAAGTTTGGCCTGCGGGGTGGACAGAACGTTGGAAAATCCATATTTCATCTTTACAAAAAATATCCCAGCATCATTCGTGACGCGCAAAGAGCATTGGCTGGCGAAGAGTTTTCGTGCTTCACCGAGCTTTCGGACATTGGCTTGTCATTCGAGACGCACTGGTCGCCGATTCGGGCCGCCGACGGGCGGTCTTCCGGCGCCATCGGGGTTGCCGTCGATGTTAGCGAACGGTCAACCAATGAACGGGCCCGCAATGAAGCCGAAACGCTCTACCAAAACCTGGTCGAGCAATTGTCGGCGGTGACCTATATCGCCGAGCTCGGCCTAGAATCGGAATGGCGGTTCGTCAGCCCGCAAATCGAAAAGCTTTTCGGCTACACCCCCGCACAATGGCTCTCCGATCCTACCAACTGGATCCGCCACGTTCATCCCGAAGACATTGAGATCGTAAGGTCCGCCGAAGAAGCCACGCTTTCAGGAAATTCCTTCCGAGCGGAATATCGCATGTTTAGCCGCGACGGCAGGACGCTATGGGTGAATGATAGTGGGTCGCTGGTGCGCGGCTCCGATGGCCGGCAGTTGCTGCACGGCGTACTGGTGGACATCACCGATCAGAAGCAGTTGCAGGACCGATTAGAGCAGACCGAGCGCATGGAGGCGGTAGGCCAACTTGCGTCCGGCGTGGCGCATGACTTCAATAATCTGCTCACCATCATTAAGGGGTATAGCAGTTTGTTGATGGAACGCAATCCGGACGGGCGCGATGGACACGCGGCAAAAGAAATCCGGCAAGCGGCGGACCGAGCAGCCTCGCTGACACACCAGCTTCTGGCATTCAGCCGTAAGCAGACTCTGCAGCCGCGGGTCCTCGATCTCAACAGCGTAGTTCGCGGCCTCGAAGCCATGCTTCGCCGTTTGCTGACCGAAAACGTGGACCTTGTGATTCGCACTAGTCCAGATATCGGCTTTGTGAAAGCCGACCCTGTACAGATGGAACAAGTGCTTATAAATCTGGTTGTCAACTCCCGTGATGCGATGCCGAAAGGCGGCCGGCTGATTATTTCAACCGCCAGTTTTGCCGGGCAGAAACACTGCGGCGAGAGCGAAAAAATATTTGCTTCCCCTTATGCCACCTTGTCCGTCTCTGATACAGGCATTGGTATGGACGCGGCAACCAAAGAGCGCATCTTCGAACCATTTTTTACAACAAAAGAGGTGGGCAAGGGAACCGGACTGGGTCTTGCGACCGTATATGGGATCATCAAGCAAAGCAATGGACATATCGATGTTGAAAGCGAATCCGGCAAAGGCAGCACCTTCCGAATATCATTGCCTCAGGTTGATCACGTGCCCCTGCCGCCGAAAAAGCTTATGAAATCAGACACCCCCAAACGCGGCAGTGGAACGATTCTTCTGGCGGAAGATGAGCCACTGTTGCGTGAGTTGGGCGAAACCATTCTTACGCAAGCTGGATACACCGTGGTTACGGCCGGAACCAGCGAAACTCTGCGCGCACTAATCGCGCAGCACCAGGGCAAAGTGGACTTGCTGCTCACAGACGTTGTCATGCCCAACATCAGCGGCCCGGAATTGGTCCGCATCGCGCGCACACGCTGGTCAGATCTCCGTGTTCTTTTCATGTCAGGTTACGCGGATGACGAGCTGCAAGATCTTGACCGCGATGCCGGCTTCATTCAAAAGCCGTTTACCCCATCTGAACTTACTGCGAAAATCGCAGAAGTGCTGGCCGGCCAGGATTGAATCGTCAGAATCGGAATCCGGAAATTGCACGCATTGCCCTTCTAATGATCCGATGATTCAATGATTAAATGATTCAATCCCTTGCTCCCTACGCCGTTCAGGTGGAGCACTCCCGCGGGCGGCGCTATCCCGAGCCACCGCATCCCTATCGCAACGATTTTCAACGTGATCGAGATCGCGTGATTCATTCGCGCGCTTTCCGGCGGCTTGAGGCCAAGACCCAGGTTTTTACCGGGCGATACTCTGACCATTTTCGCAACCGGCTCACACATACCCTTGAAGTGGCGCAGATTTCGCGCACCATCGCGGCGCAACTTCGATTGAATGTCGATCTGGTCGAGACCCTCGCCTTAGCGCACGACATCGGTCATCCTCCTTTTGGACACGCCGGTGAGAAGGCGCTCGACACAGCCATGCGGCAGCATGGACTTTCCTTTGACCATAACCTGCATGCCTTGCGGATAGTCGAGGATTTCGAACAGCGTTACGCGGCTTTTCGCGGGTTGAACCTGACCTTTGAAGTTCGGGAAGGCATCATCAAACACTCACGTGACTACGACCCTGGTCAATTTCCCGAGCTGTCAGAGTATTGCCTCGACCAGCGGCCTCCGCTGGAAGCGCAACTCATCGACGCTACCGACGAATTGGCCTACAACACCGCCGATTTGGATGATGGCTATGAAGCCCGTCTTCTTGCTCTCGATCAGATTACAGAGAACGTACCGGTGTTCGCCCATTTCTTTCGAGAAGTTGAGAAGCTATATCCCGCGGCGCAGAAAAAATTGCAGTTCAACGAAGTGCTGCGCCGCATTCTGGACCGCTGGGTCGGAGATTTGATTCAGAACACGCAACGGCAGATTGACGCTGCTTCAAGCAGCGCCAGGCGTTCCCCAGTCACGCTCGACGATATCCGCGCCCACGCTGGGCGCCTGGTTGGGCTCAGCCCGGAGGTCGAAGCCGAGCGCGCTCAGACCAAAGAATTTCTATATCGTAACCTGTATTACAGCCCCGTTCTCGATCCCGAAAAAGAAGATGCGGAGCGCGTCATCACCCAACTGTTTGACCTCTGGATGAAGCGCCCGGAAAAGTTGCCGGCAAGTTATCAGGAGAAGGCAAAAAACCAATCCGAGCCGCGGGCACGAGTAGTGTGCGATTACATTGCCGGCATGACGGACACTTACATTTACGAGCAGTACGAAAAATACTGCGGACCATGATGTTCTCCTAACGACTCTTACCGAGTCCCATCTGAATCACTTCCGCCAGGTGCATCGAACTTCTTCCAGTGCATTGCTGAATTTGTTCCCGGCAACTGAAGCCGTCGGCGATGATCAGCCAGTCCGCAGGCGCGTTGCGCACCGCAGGCAATAGTTCAAGCTCGCCAATCGCAATTGATGTCGCATACTTTTCTTTTTCGAAGCCGAAGGCCCCGGCCATTCCGCAGCATCCGGGCGCAGGCGTCTGATAATCGACGCCCATGCGCCGCAGCACAGATTCTTCGGCGGTCATCTTCATAACCGATTTGTGATGACAGTGGCCGTGAACCAGGGCCTGGCGTTTGATCTCCGGCAGCTTAAAGTTCTTGCCATGCTTCTCCAGGAACTCGCTCAGCAGCATCACCTGCGTCGCAAGCTTCTGCGCACGGCGGTCATCGGGGAAAAGATTGAGCATTTCGTCGCGAAAAACCGAGGCGCAACTGGGCTCAAGCACAACTATAGGAATGCCATCGGCAATCTCGCGTTCGAGCGTCGCCAGTGTGCGAAGAAGTAATTTCTTGGCCCGCTCCAGCATGCCGAAGTCATAGAGCGGCCGGCCGCAGCATACGTTACCTTTCGGAAGTCGCACCGCAAATCCCGCCGCTTCTAAAACATCAGCCGCCGCCATCGCCGTTTCAGGATGAAAATAATTGTTGAACGTGTCCGGCCACAGCATCACTGGCGGCTCAGATGTCGAACTCCTTCTTTTCTTAAACAAACTTCGAAAGCTCCGGCTGGCAAAGCGTGGTACTTCACGTTGATGAGCCACACCCGCGGCAAACTTGGCAACGCCACGCAATCCCGGCGCATGAGTTAGAAAATTCGCCAACCCGGGCACAATCGATGCCAGCCGCGACCAGCGGTCGATGTGGGTGAAAGCATAGTGACTCAATGGTCGTGCGCGCTCATCGTAATAATGCGAAAGAAACTCGGACTTGTAAGTCGCCACATCCACCGCAACCGGGCAATCGCTCTTGCATCCTTTGCAGGAGAGGCAAAGATCGAGCGACGACTTGACGTGCTGGTCGCGCCAGCCATCGCGAATGACGTCGCCCTTGGTCATCTCCCATAACAAATGAGCGCGCCCACGCGTCGAATGCTCCTCTTCCAGGGTGACGCGAAAACTCGGACACATGACGCCGCCTTCAGATTGCCGGCACGCGCCGACCCCCACGCATCGAAGAGTCGCATGGGCCAGGCTTCCGTGGTCATGAGGAAACTTAAAATGAGTTTTCGGTTGCCAGGGACTGTAATCCGCCCCTAAACGAAGGTCCTGATCAAACTTGTTGGGGCGCACCAGTTTCCCGGGATTCATTTTCCATTCCGGGTCCCATATCGCTTTGAACCGTGAGAAGGCTTCGACCAGTTCGGAGCCGAACATTTTCGGAAGCAACTCAGCGCGAGCCTGACCGTCGCCATGTTCGCCGGAAAGCGTTCCCCCAAAAGAAACTACGAGGTCAGCGGCTTCCTCCATAAAACCGCGAAACTTTTTTATTCCCTCGACCGAGTGCAGATCGAAGTCCATGCGATTGTGTACGCAGCCATCGCCGAAATGCCCGTACATCAGGCAGCGGTAGCCGTAGGCGTCGGTGAGCTGGCGCAGAGCGCGCAGGTAAATACCCAGCTTCTCCGGTGCGACCGCTGAGTCTTCCCAGCCTTCCCAGGTTGGCGGTTGCCCGGGCACGTTAGAAACCGCACCCAGCGAGGATTCCCGGACTTCCCAAACTCGCCTTGCCTGTTGTTGGTCGGTGAACAGGCGAAAAGTTCTACGGGCGCCGCCGTTGCTCAATGCCTCTATCGTTCTGCGCGCTTGCAGTTCTGCCTCAGCGATAGTGTCGGCGCCAAATTCGGCGAGCAGCCAGCCATTTCCCTCAGGCAATAATGCTAAGCCTTCCAGATTAATTTGCTTCAACCGGGTGTACTCGACCAGCATGTTGTCCACGCCTTCGAGGCCAATAGGTCGATGAGAAAGAATTTCGGGAACCAGGTCGGCGCACTCAAAAATATCCCCACATCCGATAACCAGCAGCACGCGCTTAGGCGGGCTCTCGACCAGGCGGCAAGTCGCTTCCAGCACGGTGACGCAAGTCCCTTCCGAACCGACCAGTGCCCGCGCCACCTGAAACCCATTCTCGGGAAGAAGATAATTCAAGTTGTAGCCGGAAACCCGGCGAGGAATGTTGGGAAACTTACGGCGGACGAGATCACCGTATTGATCACCCAGCATTTTTAGTCCGGAGTAGATCTCGGCCCGCCGCCCTGCCTGGCGAATGATGCCTTCGAGATCATCATTAGAGGTGCGGCCTACGCGCATACGAATGCCGTCGTAGGCGAGGATTTCGAGCTCCTCGATATTTTCATCGGTCTTGCCGGCCATCACGGAATGCACGCCGCAGGAGTTGTTCCCGATCATTCCGCCCAGGGTGCAGCGGCTGTGCGAGGCCGGATCAGGTCCAAAAGTCAGATGGAATTTTTCCGCCGCATTACGGAGATGGTCGAGCACAATTCCCGGCTGCACGCGCGCGATTCGGCGCTCCGGATCAAGCTCGACAATCTTTGACATGTACTTGGAGAAGTCGAGTACCACTGCGACATTGCAGCATTGCCCGGCCAGAGATGTGCCTCCGCCGCGGCAAAGAACGGGAGCGCCATGTTCGCGGCAAATCGAAACCGCTGCGATCACGTCGTCAGCATCACGCGGAATTACGACAGCAATGGGGACCTGGCGATAGTTCGAGCCGTCGGTGGCGTAAAGTGCACGGCTGCCATTATCGAACCGCACTTCGCCGCGAACACTACGTCGAAGAGCGGATTCTAAAAAATCTGAGTCTTGTGGGGCCATCGTGGTCCAAGCCTCTTTTACCACAGAGGAGCATCGAGGAAACACAAAGGTGCACAGAGAAATGCACTTGAGCAATGCGCTCCCAGAAGGGATGCTATGAGCATCACCCGGCGAAGCGCGTCGAATAGTCAGCCAGGCTCAGCATCAGAAGCAGCATCAGCCAGAACACGGCGGCAATTAAGACCGCCTTAGTCATTTTCTCGCTGGTGTACTTGACGTGCATGAAGAAGAGGACGACGATCGAGGCTTTGCATGTCGCGATGAGGAGCGCGACCACGGTATTGAATATCCCGAGGTCAACTGTTGCGATCCAGGCGGTGAGTACGGTGCCAGTAATGAGAAGGGCCCAGATCAGCCAATAAAAGCCGCTGGACATAATATGCTCTGAACGATCAACGGAATGGTCGACGTGCTCAGCCATTGTGTTTCCTCAAGCCCCCGGTCGCCGGTCAATCAGATATAAGAGCGGGAACAGGTAAATCCAGACAATGTCCACGAAATGCCAATACAGCCCGGCAATTTCGACTGGAGTGTGATATTCAGGGCCAAATTTTCCTCGCCATGCCATGAAGGTAATCACGCTGAAAATACCCAGGCCGACAATCATATGGAGCGCATGAACACCGGTCAGTGCGAAGTACAGCGAGAAGAAAATCTTGGTGTGCTGCGGGTCCATATGCAGGTTTGCATTCAAGGGGACCATATCATTGGCGTTAAAGTAGAACGTCGGCACATGATGATGAACGTACTCGTCATGCCACTCGTAGCCTTTTATGCCAAGAAAACAGACACCGAAGAACATGGTGGCCAGCAGCAGATTCACCAACAGCTTCCGCTTTCCAAGCTGGGATGCCCGCACAGCCAGGGCTACTGTCAAGCTGCTGCAGATCAAAACCGCGGTATTAACCGTTCCGGCAATCAAGCTCAAACTTCTGCTGCCGGCGGCAAATTCCGGAAAATAGGCGCGGCGGTACACCAAATAGCCGCAGAACATGCCCCCGAAAAACATGATTTCCGTTCCCAGAAACCACCACATGCCAAGCGACGCCGCATTTCGCTGCTGCACCACGTCCGCGAAATGGTGGCGGAGTTCGGGGCGCGCTTCCTGCTCCAGTAGCAGCGGGCTGTCTCCGGTGCCGGCTCTATCGCTCAAGGGTCACCTCTTCAGGTAGGGGCATGGTTTCGTATTCGTAGGCTTCCCAGGTCACAACCGGGGTTTCCTCAAAATTAAAAGTTGGCGGCGGAGACGGTGTCCTCCACTCCAGCCCGGTCGCCTGCCACGGATTATCCGGCGCAGGCTTGCCGTAGCGCAGAGACCACAACAGGTAAACCATGGGCAGCAGATATCCCACCGCCAGAATACTTGCGCCTGCTGTGGAGAGCACGTTGTAAACCTGAAATTCGGGTGGATACTGCCAATACCGACGCGGCATGCCCAGATATCCCACGACGAATTGCGGGAAGAAGGTGAGGTTGAATCCCAGGAACACGATCAGCGCAGCCAGTCGCCCCCAGGCCTCGGGATACATACGTCCCGATATTTTGGGCCACCAAAAATGGATGCCGCCTAAATATCCCATGACCGCGCCGCCCACCATCACGTAATGGAAGTGCGCAATTACGAAGTAAGTGTCGTGCACGTGAACGTCGACGCCCAGTGTTGCCAGGAAAAGTCCTGTCAATCCGCCGATAGTAAACAGTCCGATGAAGCCGAAGGCATAAAGCATCGGCGTCGAGAAGGAAATCGATCCTTTGTACATAGTGGCGGTCCAGTTGAATACTTTGACCGCCGACGGCACCGCGACCAGGAAGCTCAGAAACGAGAACACCAGCGCCGAGTAGAGCGAAATTCCCGCCACAAACATATGGTGGGCCCAAACCAGAAATCCAATGGCCGCGATGGCAATACTCGATGCCGCCACGAAGCTGTACCCAAACACCCGCTTGCGCGAGAAACAGGGAACGATTTCGCTAATCACCGCCATCGACGGCAAAATCATGATGTACACCGCCGGATGCGAATAAAACCAGAACAGGTGCTGAAACAGCACCGGATCGCCGCCCCGCGTAGGATCGAATATGCCGAGGTTGAGGGTACGCTCAAGCACGACCAGCAGCAGGGTGATTGCAATGATCGGGGTGCCCAGCAGCATAATGATGCTGGTGGCATAGTGCGACCACACAAACAGCGGCAGGCGGGTCCAGGTCATACCCGGCGCGCGCATGCGATGTACGGTCACCACGAAGTTCAGACCGGTCAAGATAGATGAGAATCCTACGATGAAGATTGCCATCCCGGCTTCCACTACGTGGGTATTGCTGAACTGACTTGAAAACGGTGTATAAAACGTCCACCCAGTATCGACGCCGCCGGTTACCAGGCACCAAAGATACAGAATTCCGGCAGCGATGTAGATATACCAGCTCAGCAAATTGATGCGCGGGAACGCCAGGTCCTTCGCCCCAATCATCATGGGGATCAGAAAATTCCCCAGCACCGCCGGAATCGATGGGATCAGAAAGAAAAAGACCATGATCTGGCCATGCATAGTGAACGCTTTGTTGTACATGTCCGCTGTCATCAAGTCGCCTGCTGGGGTGAGCAGTTCAAGCCGGATGAGCAAAGCGAAGAACCCGCCGATGAAAAAGAAAACAGTAATCGAGAGCAGATAGAGCAGGGCGATCCGTTTATGGTCCGTAGTGAGCAACCATGAGCGAATTCCGTACTCCGCGTTAAGATAATTCTTCCGTTCGGTGCTTACTGCTGCGGTAGCCATTTTGTTCCTTTACTTCGTGTCCTGAGGTTCCTGGGGTTGCGTTCCTCCCGGAGCTCCCGAATTTGCTGCTTCGCCTTGCGGAGCCGGGCTCAAGGATTTAACGTACGCGACCAGCTGGTTCAATTGCTCTTCGTTCACCTGCCCCTGCCATGAAGGCATGATGTTCTTGAATCCAGAGACGATCTTGGTCGCCGGCAGCATGACAGATTCGCGCACGTAATTTTCATCGGCCGTCACTACCCGCCCATCTTCCAACTGCACCGGATGGCCGAAAACTCCATTCAGCACGGGTCCTCGGCCTTGCTGCCCGTCGGTACGGTGACAGGTGTTGCAGCCCAACTGCTGAAATAGTGTCATTCCAGTTTGCGCCAGCGTACCACTGGCCTCTCCATTCACCATCCATGAACGGTAATCCTTAGGATCCATTACCACCACTTCGCCGATCATTCCCGAGTGCATAGTTCCGCAGTATTGGGCACAAAACAAATGATACGTCCCCGGTCGTGTGGCGCGGAACCAAAGCGTCGTGTAACGACCGGGAATGACGTCCTGCTTGACCCGAAATGCAGGAACATAAAAGCTGTGTATGACGTCCTGCGAAGTCATGATCAGCTCGATATCGCGGTCCACTGGCACGTGTAATTGATTGATCTCGCGGGGACCTTCCATATGCTGCAGCTTCCACATCCACTGTTTCGCGACCACGTAGACCTGGTCGGAGTCTGTGGGAGGGGTCCGCATTCTGAAATAAAGAAGCGCCCCGGCAGCGAACATGATCATCATGATCCCCAGTGGCGCGATTGACCAGCCGATCTCGAGCAGCAGCGAGCCTTCTATATGCGTGGCTTCGCGCCCTTTCCGGCGCCGATACTTCATGGAGAAGATCGCGACTGCGGCGAAGATCAGCACCGTCATCGCCGCTGAAACCACCGTCAGGAAGATGAACAGCCAATCCTCATAGCGGGCGTGGACAGATGCGCTGGTCGGCCAAAGTGGAAGTTTATCGAACATAATTAATGAGAGCTGCCTTGCCTCCTGAGTTGGTGGTCGGGCCCGCGCTTGGAGAGCAACAGCAGCATGCCCACGAGCAGCAGAAGCGTCAGTCCGCCGCCCAACTGAATCACGCGGCCGATGAGCACGCTGTATTTTCCGGTCGCAGGATCGTAATGAAAGCAGTACAGAAGGACCGCATCGGCGACCGTCCCAATCTTGTTACTCGACGCCTGGATCAGCGAGAGGCGCAGGTCCTTCGGCGAAAAATCTACGCCGTAGAAATACTGCGAAAGCTTGCCCTCTGAAGTCAGCACCATGACCGCCGTGGCATGGGCGAATTGTCCCGTCTTCTTATCGTAGTGATACTGAAATCCTGCAGCCTCGGCCAGCGCAGTAATCGATTGCGGCTGACCAGTCAGAAAGTGCCAGCCGTTCTCCGAGCCCGGCCGGTTATACCGCTTCAGGATGTCAGCCTTCTTGGCCGTGGCCAGCTGCGGCGTGTCGTTCGGATCAAAGCTGACCGTCACCACATCGAATTCCTTCCCAACATTAAACTTCAAAACTTTGAGCGAGCTCTCCAGACCAATGAGCAACTCCGGACAAAGCATGGGACAGCGATAATAAACAAAATTGAGAATGACCGGCTTCTTGCCAATGTAGTCGCCCAGTTGCACCGTTTTTCCGGCCTCATCGCGGAAGCTGAGGTCTAACGGAATCTGCTGCTCCAGGCGCTGGTTAATGCCGACATCCTCCAAGCCAGCAGGCTTGACGTTGGCGGGGGGCGCCATAATTCCACCCGTGTTCACGTTCTGCGCGAAAGCGCTTGCAGCCAGAACCAGCATGATCAAAACCCAGCGCACAGGCCGTGTGGGGACAGCCGCCATTGGCTGTCCGATTCCTTGGGGGAACGGGCGTCCCCGCCCGTTCGTTTCCGAATTGTTAAATCCAACACTCACTTCTTCTTCCCTTTAGGTTGTTCCTGAGTCTTCATTTCGCTAGTATCCGCCGTGGCCGCCGCCGCTCGCGCCAGACCTACTGGCGACATTGGCGCAACCCCAGCCTGTGGAGTTGTCGGCAGGCCTTTCTGCGCGATCAATTTCATAGCCTGCTCAATCGGAATGTGCGCGATGCCGGCTTCCTTATTCACCCAGCCGTAACTGTTGAGCTGTTCTTCTTCACCGTAGCGGAAGCCGTTCAGTTCAGTGCGCTCGTTCTCTTCCAAGCGAGGCTCCGGGAAACGCTGAATCTGTTGCGTCTCTACCTCGCGAGTATTCGATTCCACTTGAATCAGCGGCGTTCGCACCTGCTGGTGCTTCCTGTCGTAAGCGTCCAGAAAATGAAAGATCCCCCAAATCACGTAATAAATCAATATTCCCGAGATCACCAGGGAGACGATGAACCCGATGACCGGCTTCGCACCCAGGTCTTCACGTTCAAAGCCAATATCGTCGTGCTGGTGTTTGTGATGTTCAGTCATGGGAAGCCGCCGCGTATTCAAGGAATTCCTGCGCATGCATGTCGTACACCGGCAACAACGGCCGCGACTTCAGATTGCGGAAGTACACCGCCAGCCAGAACCCGCCAATGGCAATTGGGACGACTAGATCCAGCAGATATCCCCAGTAAAAAGTAAGTGTTTTGTGGAAGCTGGGTTCGATGTACCAGAACAAATCGATAAAGCGCATGAAAATCAGCCATACCGCCAGCTTGACCAGTGTTTTCGGGTTGCGCTTCCACGGTCGCGACAACAAGAACAGGAACGGAATCGCGAAATGGAATATCACCAGCCCCAGCGCAATTGTTTCCCATCCGGAATTCAGGCGGCGGGTATAGAAGCGAATTTCCATGGGCAGGTTTCCCGCCCAGATAATCAGCACTTGCGAGAAGCTGAAATACGCCCACAGCATGACGAAGGTGAGCATCAGCTTGCCATGATCGTGGACTTCTTTAGGCTTCAGCAAAGAAGCCATGGGCTCATAGGGCAACAAAATGCGCTCAGAAACCACCATCATGCACATCGCCGCCAGGCATTGTCCGACGATGAAGATGAACCCAAAGATCGTCGAATACCAATGCGGATCGATCGACATGATCCAGTCGATCACCGCGAAAGTAATGGTGAAAGCGTAAATAATGATGCCCGGGGCGGCTATGGTGCGGAAACGTGGGCTGAGATTTTGCACCGGAGGACGGTCCTGCTCTGCCGACCAGCGAGTCAGGAAGAAAGCGAACACGAGCCAGATGGCAAAATAAAAGAAGCCGCGTTCAATGTAGCCTCCGGGCGTCAGATACGACTGACTCATTGCTTTCAAATGAGCGTCTGGGCCGCTGTAATGCAGCCACCCGCTCCATCCGCCGACCTGCTCGTGATTGCCGGTATAAAGATAGGGCATGCCCGCGGCCGCTAAGGGGATGAAGAGCAGAGCCATCAACGGCAGCGTGTTCATCGCGGCCTCCAGCTGACGCCGGATCACCATGCCCCACTTACCGCCTGTAAGGTGCTGGACCATCAGAAACGCCATCGATCCCAGCGAAATCCCCAGCCAGAGCACGAATCCTAAGAGATACGAGTGAAAGAACTGCTCGCGAGTCGAAGGCACCAAAGCCACGATCAGCGAGGCCACCCCGAAGAGCAAGCCCACGCCTAATGAACGCTGTTGGATCGCATTCACCGCTGGGGGTGCAACGAACTCGGCAGGATTGGTGCGCGGCGCACTCATTTCTTATCTTCTCCTGTCTCTTCCATCGCGCTGGACTTGGGAATAGGTACCGGAAGCGTCGCTCCCGATCCCGGCTCTTCAAACTCCGGTGCCGGCGACGGAACCTGCTGCCCTCCCACTTCGGCCTGAGTTGCGTTCTGGCTCAACTGCAAAGCCCGTATGTAGGCCACGATGCACCAGCGGTCGCGTGGCGGAATCTGCTCCGCATAACTCGGCATTGCGCCAAAGCCCTCGGTCATAACTTCAAAGAAATATCCCAGCGGGGCTTTGCGCAGCCGGTCCGTGTGATAAGACGGAGGGCGCTGAAAACCGCGTTGGACGATCATTCCATTGCCATCGCCCATCCGGGAATGGCAGGGAGTGCAATAGATGTCGAAGCGCTCGCGGCCACGGTCGAGCACTTCCTCGGTGACCGGAAACGGCATGTAGTCACCAGGATTGTCCCCCATTTTTCCGGTGTAGAAATAAATATCTTCGTGAAGCTGACCGCGTGCCACAGTACCCTCTACCGGCGAACGTGCCGAGCGCAGGTCCGCATAAAAGTCACTCTTGGCCAGCGGCTTGAATCGCGGCTGGTCGTGCATGTCCTGGCGGCAACCAGCCAAGGCAAGAATCCCCAATAGGCCGATTCCCGAAAATTTACGGAGATGCGCCATCAGCTAGGCACCTCTGACACCGAAATCGGGTTCATGCCTTCCAGAAATTGCCGGGTGCGGAGCGGGTCGTAATTTCTGTCAGAAGAAAAAACTACCAGAAAAAATCTGTCTTTCGATGCCAGCTCAAACCGCGGCACATTAAACACCGGATGGTAAGGCATCGGCAGCCCGTTCAATGCCAGCATCCCAAAGACTGCCGATAATCCGGAGAACAGAATGGTCATCTCGAAAGTGACAATAATGAATGACGGCCAGGAGTGCAGCGGACGCCCGCCGATGTTGATCGGGTAGCTGATGGTGTTGATCCACCATTGCAGCACGTATGCGGCCGTGCAGCCCAGTAATCCACCCACCAGACAAACCAAAGCCACACCATTTTTATGGAAGCCGATCGCCTCCGATAGTTCTTCAACCGGAAATGGCGAGTAGGCATCAAGCTTGCGGTAGCCGGCGGCGTACGTACGACGCGCCGCAATGACCGCGTCATTTACATTGTCGAATTCCGCCATCAGCCCGAATACCCGCGGGTCGATCATGAGTGCACCTCCTCCTCATGAGGGACAGTAACCTCGGCCTGCGGAATCAGCGTCTTCAATTCGGAGATCGAAACCGCGGGCAGCACCCGCAGGACCAGGAACATGCAAGCCGCGAAGAAGCCCAGCGTGCCGATCAGAACTGACCAGTCATCCCACGTCGGGTAATAACGGCCGAACGCCGACGGCACATAGTCCCGGGTCAGACTCACGGCCACGATGATGAACCGCTCCAGCCACATCCCCACCAGAATGTCTAGCGAAATTAGAAACAACCACAGATGGCTGGTGCGAATTCGCCGCACCCATAACAATTGCGGTACCAAAAGATTGGTGAACAACAGCAGGTAGTACCACAAGGAATAGGGCCCGTGCAGCCGGTTCCAGCGCAGGAAACTCTCATATGGATCGCCCCCGAACCAGTTCACGAAAGCTTCTATTCCATATCCATAAGCCACGATCCACCCGGTGGCCAGCATGACCATGGCTGAATTTTCCAGATGTCGATCGGTAATGAATTCAGTAATGTCATAAAACTTGCGGATCGGGATCGCCAGCACCAGCACCATGGCGAAGCCGGAATAAATTGCGCCGGCGACGAAGTATGGCGGGAAAATCGTGGTGTGCCAACCCGGGACAATGCCGATCGAAAAGTCGAAGCTCACTACCGTGTGCACCGACAACACCAGCGGCGTGGCTAGTCCCGCCAGCAGCAGGTACGCCGTCTCATAGCGGTTCCAGTGCCGGACCGAATTGCGCCAGCCCATAGCCAGCGATCCGAAGACGAACTTCAAAGCCTTGTTGGTGGTCTGATCGCGCAAGCTGGCCAGATCTGGAATCAAGCCGATATACCAGAACACCAGTGAAATGGTCAGGTAGGTTGAAACCGCGAACACGTCCCATACTAGCGGACTGCGGAAATTCGGCCAGTACGTCATGGTGTTCGAATACGGGAACAGCCAGTAAAACAACCATGGACGGCCCAAGTGCAGCAGCGGGAACATGCCGGCGCAAGCCACCGCAAACAACGTCATGGCTTCGGCAAAACGATTGATCGAATTTCGCCATGATTGCCGCAGCAACAGAAGAATTGCCGAAATCAGGGTTCCGGCGTGGCCAATACCAATCCACCAAACGAAGTTGACGATGGCGAAGCCCCAGCCGATGGGGATGTTCACACCCCAAACGCCGACGCCCTTATAAAAGAGCCAGCATACTCCCAGCAAAAACCACTGCAGGATCAGGAAGCAAATCGCCATTCCGAACAGCCACCCGTTTTTAATGGGCCGGCGCAGCACGATCGAGGCGATCTTGTCCGTGATGCTGGCAAAGGTCTGCCCTGGCAGAATTACCGGGGCTTTCTGTTCGCCGATTTCGACTTCGGTTGGTTTGGCCATGCAAATAAGCTCTTAGCTGTTAGCTCTTAGCTCTGTGGCGTTCCTCCGTGAAACTCTGTGTTCTCTGTGGTTAAAGATTTTAAAAACTAACCACAGAGAACACACAGTTTCACAGAGCAGAACCACAGAGTCACCGTCAGTCCTTCCCCAACTCCGGATTCGGATTCGTCACCGCCGACATATAAGTTGTTCGCGGCCGCGTATTCAAATCATCCAGCAATCCGTAATTCCGCGACTTCGCCTTCCACTTCGAAACCAGGCTGTTGGGATCGTTAATGTTGCCAAAAATAATCGCATTCGCCGGACAAGACTGCTGGCAGGCGGTTTGCAATTGTTCGACCACCGCTTTCTTGTCGCTGGCGTCGGTCGCTTCTTCCGCTTTGATTCGCGCGTGCGTAATCCGCTGCACGCAGTACGTACATTTTTCCATCACGCCGCGGCTGCGCACGGTGACATCCGGATTGCGCTGCATCTTAAACTGCGGCGTGTCCCAATCCTGGAATAAAAAGAAGTTGAAGCGCCGCACTTTGTAAGGACAGTTGTTCGAGCAATACCGCGTGCCCACGCAGCGGTTGTAAATCATGTCGTTCAGGCCTTCCGTGCTATGAACAGTTGCTCCTACCGGACAGACCAGCTCGCAGGGCGCATTCTCGCACTGCATGCACGGCACCGGCTGGAAGTAGGCCTTGGGATTATTGCGGTCGCCCTGGTAGTAGGCATCCACGCGGATCCAGTGCATGTGACGACCATGATTCACCTGGTCTTTGCCCACCACCGGAATATTATTTTCCGCCTGACAGGCGATGATGCAATTGTTGCAGCCGACGCAAGCGTTCAGGTCAATCGCCATGCCCCAGGCATAAGGTTCAGACTTGTAATCGTAAGCTGGATACAGGGTCTCGTCGGCCTTTGGCCTTTCTTCGTCGGACTCCGGCGCCTTCTTGTAATCCTCAAGCTCCTGGACGTGAATGATGGGGCGTTCCGCGTCGCCCGTGTCCATGGTCTGATAGCCTTGGGTGCTGGCCAGAATGTAGCGCTCGCCGCGATTACTGATCTGCTTTACCGTGCTGGCAAACCAGGGCGCATCGCTGGTACGCAGGGTATAGGTATTGAATCCCTGTTCGTTGCCGACGCGTCCAATCTTCTCGCGTCCGTAGCCCAGATAAACTGAAACCGAATTGTCAGGATGGCCGGCCTGCACCCAAACCGGCAGATCGAGATACTTGCCGTCCTGGAGTTCCACCCGCGCCATGTTCATGCTCTCGATGTTCATGCGCTTGGCCATCGCCGGACCCATCAGCAGCGGGTTGTCCCAAGTGATCTTCGACATTGGCCGGGGAAGTTCCTGCAACCAGCCGTTGTTGGCAAAGCGTCCGTCATAAACCGAGGGATCGCGGCGGAAGTTGATCTCAATCGCATTTTTGTCCGGGGACGCCGCCGAAGCCGGAAAGCTCGTGGTTTTCGCGGAGACTTTCTTCGCTTCCGACGCCGTGTCGTCGATCCAGCCCTGCTCCAGCCACTTGCGCCACGTCATATCGAAGTCGGCGCCGGAATGTTTCGACTTCCAATAACCCTGAACCAGTTCGTGGCCGGTGGGTTCGCCTTCTCCTGCTAGCAGTGCTACGAATTCGATAGCGCTCTTTCCGCCATAAAGCGGGGCAATCAGCGGCTGCACAATGCTGACCGTTCCGTCATAAGCCCGCGTATCGCCCCAAGCTTCGAGATAATGCGCCTCGTTTACGTTCCAATGGCAAAACTCGGAAGTTTCGTCATTGTGCAACCCCAGGTGAATGCGTAGCGGGACATTGCTGTTCTTCAGCGCATCTTTGAATTTGAAATCCGATGGCGCGTCATAGACTGGATTCGCGCCCAGGATCACCAGCATCTCGACATTGCCGGCCTTCATGTCGCCGATTAATTTTTTCAGCGAATCGTTATGATTGCCGGTGAAAACCGGAATGGGATCGGAGTAGAAAACCGTCTTGCCCACATTGCCTAGTTGCTGATTGATCGCGTGGCAGAGAGCGTGAACCGCTGATGGCTGATGATCGCCGGGGATGACGACGCTGGAGCCGTGCGCTCGTCCGAGATCAGCCAGGACCGAGTAGAAGAGATTATTCTCGCGGATGATCTCTGGAATATTGGGTATGTCGAGCATTACCCCAGGGGAAGGCTTCAGTAATTGTTCGTACAGACGGGAGGCAATCGCCTCAACATTACTCGCCCTCACCCCCAACCGATGGTCCGCCTTCGCTCCCGTTGAAGTGGGCGTGCTCTCGATCGCGTAAAACCGGCTCATGTTGCCCGAATCGGGATCGCGGCGCTTCGCGAAATCGCGCGCGTAGCGAGTCGTTCCGGGGAATCCGGCATACAGAAAATCCGCATCGAGCGAGACGATCACATCCGCGGCATCGAGCTTGTACGTGGTCTCAACCGCCTGGCCGAACGCCATCTGCGCGCCCGCATAAACATTGTCGCGATTGACCGGCTCATAGAAATGCCACTTGGCCTCGGGAAATTTCTTGAGCAGTTGCTGCTTCTGGTCAGCCAGAGTCGGCGATGAAAACGCCTGCGACAGTATGCGCAGCCCCGCGCCCTTCTTCGACTGCTGCGCGTTTAGCGGCTCTTGCAGCGCATGAACCAGCTCGCTCCAGCTCGAAATGTTGCCCAGATAGGAGATGTCTTGCGACCGGTCAGGATCGTACAAGTCAAGAATCGATGCCTGCGCATACACATCGGTCCCACCCTGGCTCGCCGGATGCCGGTCATTGCCTTCGATCTTGATGGGACGAAATTCGCGGCTGGTCACCAGCAGCGGCGCGCCGTATCCGCCGAGGGTAAACGCGGTGGCATAAAACATCGGCTGGCCCAGCACCAGCCCTTCCGGCTGCTTCACGTAAGGCACGATCGACTCAAACGGCTGCTTGGTGCAAGCGGTCATGCCCGCCAGCGCCAGCGACGATCCCATCAGCTTGAAGAAGCCGCGGCGCGAAACTGCGTCCACCAGCTCCGACGCGCCTTTCGGAAATTCGCGATGCATCATCTCGCGGAAATCCGCGCTGCCCGCCAGCTCTTCCAGGCTTCGCCAGAACTCCGGCCCATTCTTCTTCTCGATATCAGAGCGCACCTGCGCCAGATCAAGCTTGTCCTTGTGCCCGGGACAAACTGGCTCTACGTGCGGCTTGCCGTTTTGATCGTCGTTATGCATTCTGGTGCCGTCCCTGCGGGACTCACATCCATTCTTTGCGTTCTATCCGGCATTTCCATGCCGGGCTTTCACATTCCGCCCCTTCGGGGCTGAATCACATGCGCTGCGGTCTAAATCTCCTGCCTGCACCCTCAGGATTCAAGCTAAAAGCCAAGAGCTAAGAGCTAATAGCTAAAAGCTGCCCTACCGATGACACGTCGAGCAACTCGTAATATCCATCGCGGTGCGCAGATTGTACTTATGCGACAGATACTTTCCTAGCTCCATCTGATCGGTGTAGCTCTTTCCATCCACCTCGACCGGTAACGCTGTCGTTGGCTGCTGGTAGCGCATATTAAAGACCTGCTCACGCGGCCGCAGGTTCTTTTCCGGTCCGCGATGACACTCAATGCACCACTCCATCTGCAGCGACGCGTAATTAAACATCAGCGGCATGCGGTCCACCGGGCCGTGGCAGGTATTGCAACCCACGCCTTTGTTGATATGAATGCTGTGATCGAAATAAACAAAGTCGGGAAGATCATTCACCAGGTTCCATACCAGCGACTTCCCAGTGCGATAACTCTCGCGTACCGGTTCGAGCAGCGGCGCCCCCGTCCACATCTGCGAGTGGCAATTCATGCACGTTTGCGTCGGCGGGATTCCGGCAAAGCCCGAAGTCTCCACTGAAGTGTGGCAGTAACGGCAGTCGATTCCGAGCGCCGCCACATGGTGCTCGTGGCTGAACGGAACAGGCTGCGGCCGCGCCACGCCCGCATAAGTGACATAGGGGGAGCGCTGGAAATTCACGCATGCCCACAGAGCAAAGGCAAGCGTAAAGATCCCCACATAAATCGAGGTCCGGGAAATTACGTTAGCGCTGCGATGGAAAATCTGCATCGATCAGGATTTTTCTTACAGGAATCTTCACTGCGACCCGAGTCTTGTAGCAAAAAACTTCTACTTGTTTTTTAAAACTGGCAATTATAGCAGTTAACGGGATTTGTAAAATAATTTTGCTGATCAAATCAAAAAAATTTCCAATAAGAAATAAATTCTATTCCGGATCACCTCAAGTTCATTACCAGCAACTTAGGTTCAGTCATTTCTTCGATCGCATAACGCAACCCTTCGCGTCCCAGGCCCGAATCTTTCACCCCGCCATAAGGCATGTGATCGATCCGGAAACTCGGCACGTCTCCCGCGATCACCCCGCCAACCTCCAACTCGTCATAGGCCTGAAAAATTCGATTGGCGTCGCGGGTAAACACTCCAGCCTGCAGACCATAGGGTGATTCATTAATTCGGCGCAGCGCCGCACCGAAGTCATCGTAAGACTCAAGAGTTACAACCGGCGCGAAAATTTCCTGGCAGTTCACCTTCATGTCCGGACGCGTGCCAGTCAGAACGGTCGGCTCAAGCACCGAGCCATGCCGCTTGCCTCCACATAACAGAGTAGCTCCATCCTGCACCGCTTCCTGCACCCAATCGCTGGCGCGAATGGCATCACTTTCGCGGATCAGCGGGCCCAGGTCCGTAGATTCATCCATCGGATCTCCCACCTGTAACCGGCTGACACCCTCCAGAAGCAGATCAGCGAACTTTTTGAACCCCGGCCGCTCCACCAGAATGCGTTGCACCGAGATGCAGGTCTGGCCCGCATAGCTGAATCCGCCAGTGACGCAACGGTCCGCAGCCCAGGCCAGATCGGTGTCGCCGTGAACAATGACCCCGGCATTGCCACCCAGCTCAAGTACGACTTTTTTCTTGCCCGCGCGCCGCTTGATCTCCCAACCCACCGGCGCGCTGCCCGTAAAACTGATCATCTTTATGCGGTCATCGCTGATCAGCACGCCCGCGTCTTCATTCGAGAGTGGCAATACATTGAATGCGCCGTCGGGCCAGCCCGCCTGTTCGACCGCTTCCGCCAAAAGAAACGCAGTCAGCGGAGTTTGCGGCGCCGGCTTCAAAATAATCGGGCAGCCGGCGGCAATTGCAGGGGCGACTTTGTGCGCCACTAGATTAAGCGGAAAATTAAATGGAGTGATCCCGGCGATCGGGCCGAGCGGAAACCGGCGCACGATCCCCCAGCGTCCTGAGGTGAATTGCTGCCAGTCAAGCGACAGGTATTCGCCGGGAATGCGCGTGGTCTCTTCGGCGGCCACCGTAAAAGTGAAAACCGCGCGTTCCACCTCCGTCCGCGCTGCCTTTAAGGGCTTGCCGGCCTCTTGCGCCATGGTGCGCGCAAACTCCTCTTTATGAGACGAAATATATTGCGCGATCGAACGCAGCACCCGCTGCCGCTCAAACGCCGGTAGACGACGAGTGCTTCCAAACGCCTGCACCGCCGATTGGATTGCCCGCTCCGCGTGAGCAGCCGTCCCCTGAAAAACCGTAGCTAGCGGTGTGCCATCGTACGGTGACCGGATCTCCACCGGGGTGCCGTCCTCGACCCACTTGCCTTGCAGGTAAAAAGCTTGCGTCCGCACTGGAGAGGTGATCAATGGGGTCATGGCA
>JBOGLH010000119.1:0-3505 GCA_050746025.1 Terriglobales bacterium
CCTTCGACTCCGCAAGAAGTTCGCGAAGCGAACTTCTTGCTCCGCTCAGGATGACAGTGAGTTAAGAATGCTCAGGATGATAGTGGGTTAAGAAATATGCCGCGGAAGAAAAAACCCGCTTTAGAGCCGCCCAGCCTGCTGGACATCACAGCCAAGCTGCGCTCGGGGCCGTGCGTGCCGGCGCTGCGCGAAGCGGTGAAAGCCTGGCAGGCGGCGGACCGCCAGGGGATCACCGACACGACTCGAACCCTGCTCAGCTACTGGTTCTCGGCCGATCACAAACTCAAGACCGGCAGGCTATTCCGATATCACCCGTCACAGCAGGAGGCGATAGAAACTCTTATCTATGTCTGGGAGGTAGAACGGATTCGCACCCGGAAAGCGCTGCTCGAAAAATATGCGCACAACGTTCCCGACCTTCGCCTTCCGCCGGAAGACAGCTTTGCCCGCTACTGCACGAAGATGGCGACGGGCAGCGGGAAAACGAAAGTGATGGCGCTGGCGATTGCCTGGCAATACTTCAATGCGGTGCGTGAGCAGGACGAGATCGCAAAGCATTATGCCAAGACGGTTCTTTTAATCGCGCCGAATGTGATCGTACTGGAAAGGCTGAAAGCTGATTTTGCCAACGGCAACATCTTCAGGCAAGACCCGATCAAGCCCAAAGAATTCGACATCTTCTGGGACTTGGATTGCGTGATGCGCGGCGAAGGGGAGCTTCCGCATTCGGAAGGCGTGCTCTTTCTGACCAATATTCAGCAGCTTTATGAGCGTGCGGACCGCTCAAACGAAGACGAGCCCGACGCGATGACTGCGATCCTGGGGCCAAGGCCGCCTGCCAACAAGCTGGAGATCAGCGACTTTCCGGAACGGATTGCGGCGCGCAAGGGCAATCTGCTGGTCATCAATGATGAGGCTCATCACACGCACGATGAAGGCAGCAAGTGGAATGAAGTCATTCAAAACCTGCATAAGGAGACGCCGATCACGGCGCAACTTGATTTCTCGGCGACGCCGAGATTCCAGAAGGGCGCGATCTTCCCGTGGACGGTTTCAGACTACCCGTTGAAGCAAGCGATCCTTGATGGAATCGTGAAGCGGCCGATGAAGGGGATTGCCAAAATCGAGCCAGGAAAATCGGAATATGCCAGTGTGAAATACAGAGGCTATCTCACGGCTGCGGTGGAGCGATGGAAGGAGTATCGCGATCAGCTCAAGTCACTGAGCAAGAAGCCGGTGCTGTTCATCATGATGAACAGCACGGAAGAGGCTGATGATGTGGCGGAGTGGATTGCGAAGGCATATCCCGCGGAATTCGGCGGCGGCAAGACGCAGATCATCCATACCGATAAAGGCGGCGACGTCAGCAAGAAAGATCTAGACATCGCGCGCAGAGCGGTGCGCGGGGTCGATGATCCGCAGAATCCCATTCACGCAATCGTGAGCGTTCTTATGTTGCGCGAGGGCTGGGACGTACAGAACGTGACCGTGGTTGTAGGGCTTCGTCCATACACAGCGAAGGCCAATATTTTGCCGGAGCAAGCCATTGGGCGCGGGCTGCGATTGATGTTCCGTGACCTGACTTCCGATTACACCGAGCGCGTCGACATCATCGGCAATGCAAAATTCCTTGAGTTTGTTGACGATTTGGAAAAGCTGGAAGAGTTGACGTTTGACACCTTCGAGCTGGGCAAAGAAAAACTTCGGATTCTCACGATCATGCCGTTGTCCGAAAGAAAAAAGTTCGACATTGGCCTGCCGGTTCTTACGCCGACGCTGGTCCGCAAGAAGAGCTTGGCGGACGAGATTGCGGGGCTGGAGGTGATGTCATTTCAGACCATGTTGCTGCCGCTGACCGCGGAAGATCCGAATAATAAAACGTTCCGTTACGAAGGCCACGACATCATCACGCTGCAAAAGATCGTTGAACGAGATTACCGGGTCCCCGAGCCGCAGACGGCGCAAGAACTGATTGGTTATTACGCGCGGCGAATTGCGGAAGCGGTAAAGCTGCCGTCGCAATTCAGCGTGCTGGCGCCGAAAGTCCGCGATTTTTTTGAAAACAAGGCGTTCGGGCGTTGGGTTGACCTGGAGAAACGTGAGACGGTGAGGGCGATGGCAACGCCGGTGGCTGCCTATGTCTGCACCGAAGAATTCAAGAGGGTGCTGAAAAAACTGAGCATCGCGGAGCAGGAGCCGGAATTGCTTGATCCCGCGCGAATGCTTTCCTTATGCCAGCCGTTTCCCTGGTCCCGCAAGGTACACGAGGCGGACCACTGCATTTTGAACATGGCGCCGTGCGACAACGACTTTGAACTCCAGTTTTCGAAATTCTTGGACGAGGCAGAGGACGTTGACAGATTTTCAAAGTTGCCGCAGCCGTTTGGTTTTTCGATTGACTACACCGATGCCGGAATGAACCTGCGCTCGTACTATCCTGATTTCGTGGCCGTAGACATCGATGGCGTGCATTGGCTTGTCGAGACGAAGGGGGCGGAAACGGCGGAGGTCGTCCACAAAGACCTAGCGGCTGGCAATTGGTGCGAGAACGCCACTCGACTAACGAAAACTGAATGGCGGTACATCAAGGTTCCGCAAAAAGCCTTTGAGGTTCTCCAGCCGTCCCGGCTTGAGCATCTTCGAGCGCTGGAGCCTGCGGTTGAAGCACGGCTGTAGCCTTGCCTTGGCGAAGCTAATCACAACCGTCAACATCCCCTTGCGCTCTGGCTCTGCGAGTGGTATAAAAGAAAAACCGTCGAGAGCAAGTGTGGCAAGCCGGGTTTTTGAATCTCTCGTATCGTGCCCGGCATCAAAGGTGGTGCCCAGCAAAAAGAAAGTCTTCAAGCTGGAGTCGGCCTCGGCCACGAGGTCTGGATTCGGGGACAGAGTTCCTCGAAGGGTTTAGGCGAAAGTCGCAACCTCCAAAGATCTTTATCTTAACCAAATCATCTTCCGACTCGGCTCGTGCCGATTGTGGTCTTTCCATTACGGCGCTGGAGCGGAGAGGAAGATGTGTGTTGCTGCGGAAAAACAAGCTTCGAGCCGAGCTATGAGCTGTGAGCAAGCCTTGATCGCTCGGTGCTCGTCGCTCGCGACTCGCTGCTCAGATGTGGAAATCCTGTGCAATGAGTCGATTGACAGGGTCGCAGCAGAACGATATTTTTAAAAGGTTTCGAGGACAGGCAGATTTGCTCTTGTAGTAGATCTGCTCTGGACTGAAAACGCGCCGCTCAGGCGGAGACGCGATTCGGTCTTTGACAACTAGGTTGAACGTGCCAGTCGTGAGAAGAAAAGTTCGGGCCAAAGTCCGAGCGTTCTCACAACATTAGCTAGCGCCTGCCTCGTCGGGCGCGAAGCGAGTCGCCGTGGCTAACGCTGCGGTGGCGAATTTGTTCATTCCGAACAAATTTCAGGTTTCAAACGAGAGTTTGATCCTGGCTCAGAATCAACGCTGGCGGCGTGCCTAACACATGCAAGTCGAACGAGAAAGTGGAGCAATCCATGA
>JBOGLH010000120.1:0-34243 GCA_050746025.1 Terriglobales bacterium
CTTGATGACGCCGGCGAAAGCGTCGAAACCTTTCATGAAGCTGAGCGGGCCGCTGGCCGTTCCTCCACCGCTGAGGGTTTCATTCGACGAACGCAGCGGAGAGAGATTGGTGCCGGTGCCTGATCCCCATTTGAAGAGCATGCCTTCAGTTTTCGCGAGAGTCAGAATCGAGTCGAGCGAGTCGTGCACGGAATTGATGAAGCAGGCGGAGCACTGCGGCTTCGTGTATCCAGTGACACCGAATTCGACGCGGCCGAGAGCCGGGTTCCAGTGCCAGTTCCGACCGTCGGAGTTGGGCTCAATGCGGTCGCAGCCGACGTTGAACCACACCGGCGAATTGAAGGCTGCGTATTGGCGAATCAGCAGGTGCACAAGTTCGTCGTGGAACGTGGCGCCGTCTTCGGGGGTGCGGAAGTAGCCCTGGGCCAATCCCCAGTCGCGAATGGTTTCAGCGACGCGGCTTACGAGCTGGCGAACGCCGGTTTCACGCTGGGGCGTGCCGACTTCGCCGTGCAAATATTTTGACGCGACGATGTTGGTCGCGGTCATTGACCAGTCTTTGGGAACCTCGACATCTTTTTGCTCGAATATGATTCCGCCCTTCGAGTCGGTGATTTGCGCGAGGCGCTTTTCCCATTCGACTTCGTCGTAGGGAGAGACGCCGGGCTTGGTGAAAAAGCGGCGGAGAGAGAGACCGGAGGTCTTGCTGGGCTTGAGTGTTGATGTAACGGTGGAAGTGGTTTGAGTCTGTGTTTCGGCCATGTCGTTCTCTCTCTCCTAGGTTCAGTACGCGCCTAAAAGGCGCGTCAATCAAAAACGCAACGTATCGACACGGCCGAAACCGTGCCTAGAACGCAAACCGTGTCGTCCCTTGCGGGACTCTTGCAGTCGGGATGAAGTCGCATGTCAGTGTCGCCGGAATGAAGGCGGCAACTGGCCGCTGCGACTCAAATCCCATTTTTTCCCTCAACCGCGATAGAAACAACTGACGCCTTTCCGCGTCGTCTACAATCGCATAGCTTACGTATCGTGGCTGGTGGTTCCAGCCGCGTATCTCCTGTGCTGTTGCCCACAAATTACCCGATTCAATAAACTCTACTGGATAGGGAATGTTGGTTCCGTCCGCATAGCGATTGCCGTTTGGGACGCCGGGCATAGCGAGACTGATAATGCCAGGACTCGCTGGTATGCCGGCGGACTCAAGCAAGAGAGACTTCCTGAGGGAGTACAGGCAGTCTCGAAAGCAACCGACAATCATCGAATTTACGCGATATTCCCGCGCAATTGACTCCAACTCCCGCTGGTCCCAATCTGTTTGTAAGCCGAACTTCTCGTTAATAACACGTCGATAAAACGATTTGAGATCTTCCATACAGAACCTCCTCACACCTTCATTGAACTCAGAAGCCGGAGGGCAGCGGTTGCGGACGTTTTAATTCTTCTGCTTCCCGTTCTTGAACTTCCATACCCCACGCGAATGAAGTGGAAGGCTTGTTGATTTCTACGATTTTGGTGGAACTACGGAAACTGGGTTCTGTTCCGGCTTCCCTTGATGCCCGCTCTGCCCGAGCCTGGACAGCTGCCGCACGGACAGGAATGTCCGCGCCCCACATTTCGATGCCGGATGCGGTTTCGGCTGACTCCTGCATCCAGCGCTGGAAAACTTCGGTTGCGAGTCGACGCTGGGCTGGATCTTCGACCACCGCATAGCGGGCAAAACACTTTCCTGAAGTCAGTCGGTCTCGCAGCGGTGTGCCGGGGAGAAACAAACGGCCCAGCGCCATGCCCAGGTCGTCGGCTTCGGAAACTTCGAATAGCGCCAGCATGCGTTTGCCTATTAGCGCGGGCGAGGACGCCCGAGCCCCCACGGACTCTGAAGGAGGGGCGATCTCCTCTCCCAAGGCGAAGATCCCGGGCTTGGCGGGAGCAAGTAAAACGCTGAAGCTGGACTCGCAACGGAACCAACTGGTCCACTGCAACCGGAGATGGTCGAAGTTCGTGGCTACTCCGTGCCGAACCAACGAACTTTCGACCAATTGCGAAATGTTTTCCATTGCGCGCTCCTTGAATCAGTTCTGGTTGGAGGTTGCGTTCCCAACTGGCCAGAATTCAGCCCTGGAAACGGTCGCCGCGATTGATGGTTTTGAGAACTCGATTGGGTCACCTCGGCCGCGAATCGGGTCTCAGTTATGTGTAAAGATCGCTCCCTTTCAGGTGGCGATTACTGCCTCTGGGATAGCAACACTACTGCTGTATATAGTGCCTGTCAATAACAAATCACCATATATTGTATCGCATTGAATTAACTTGATGTATTCCTGGTAGCTGACGCTTTTTCCACATTGGGCTTTTTAGACGGCCACCGCTTGCGGGTTTTCAATGGCTGAAGAGTCGCCAGGAAGAACGTTTTCTTGTTTCCCGAAAAGCACATATACGTCCTCGAAAATCTCGCGTGGCGCGATTCGTAATCCGTGAGTCGATTGCACCACATAATCTCCGGGGTTGCCGTGGTGCTCGCGCCCGAGAACGTCAGTGAAAGTCATCGGTTCGGTGAGTTGTCGGGCTTTCACCAGGAAGCGGGTTCGGTACGTGTTCCAGGCATCGGGCATGGAAAACTCCAAGTGCCAGAGTTTCAAAGTTTCAAGATTTCAAAACTTCGTAAATTAACCTTGCAAACTCGAAACTTTGAAAATTTGAAGATTTGAAACCTTGAATTCAAATTTCGGGGAGCGCTTACGCACGCCCGGGAACATCGGCTGGAGTGTATGTGAATTGATTGTGAATTTACGCGCCCAAGGTGGCGCGGTCAATCCTCCAATATTGGTGCAGCGGGTTTGAGGTCCACAGTGTAGCCAACTTAAATCTTCGCGAATCGTGGATCGCCGAAAAGCCTCTGTGAGCAAGGGTTTCAAAAGATTTGCCTAACAGGCAGGTGCGAATGATTTCTAAATTTCAAAATTTTTCTGGCCTGATTATCCACATGTCAAGCACAGGAAATGCAGAGTGGCGGCAATCGGCTCTCAGCTCTCGGCTAAGAGTTCTCACTTCAGACTGTTGGCTGTCACGTTTCACTTTTGGTTCTTCAATCGGTAACACGGCCTGACTACCAATTGTCACTCCACCGCCTTTCAGTGTGCGACTCCCGCGCCATACCAATCTGATTTCGCAGTCCTACATAGATTCTCTTTGTGAGCTGAGCTGAAATCCCGATTGGAAATTTTTTGGCTGAAGACTGTAATTGAGGGTCGAAGAGGAGGAGTGTATTGAGCTCAGAGAAATTGCAAAGACAGTACATCGCTGCGTTATCCAAAATTAGTGGCATGCGGACATCGGGAAGTGTGAAGAGACACACTCCGATGTTCCAGCGTGAGCCTGCGGCAGACGAAAAGCAGGCGGTGCGAGATGCTGCCGATGCGCTAAGTGCACTCTGGAAAATTAGCCAATCAAGCAAACATTGACGGCAATCTTCGCAGGCAAAATACGGCACTCTCATACCTGAGCATCCGCGATGCTTCGCTTCCGCATCTTTGGATTCGGCATGCCAGCACATAAGAACGGTTCTGATCTCCCATCATTTTTGTTCGACTTGGACGGTACTCTCATAGACTCTGTTTACGAACACGTCCAAGGCTGGGCGAAGGCGCTGATCAGCGTGGATATCGTCCTGCCGAAGTGGAAACTGCATCGCCGCATTGGCATGAGTGGTCAATCCTTTCTTCATGAGTTGCTGCGCGAAAGCGGCCGCAGTCGACTCCGTCCAGGTGACATCAAGCGGTTGGAGCGGCGCCACGCTGCTGAATTCTCGAAGAGCATTCCGAATCTCGAACCGTTGCCTGGGGCAAGAGATTTGTTAAAGCACTTGTCGTCAATCGGGGTGCGCTGGGCCATCGCCACAACCGGCGATGCGAAGCAAACGACACGTCTGTTGCAATTGCTGAACATACCGAAGGGGGTTCCGATAATCACAGGCGACGACGTAGATAAAGATAAAGCCAAACCCTCACCCGATGTATTCGTTACAGCCGCCGAACGGCTTGGCGCCTCAATCGAAGACGCGATCGTAATCGGCGACAGCGTTTGGGATCTACTAGCTGCGGTGCGCAAACGTGCGTTAGGGGTCGGCCTACTCTCTGGCGGGTCCGGAAAAGAAGAGTTGGAAGGCGCTGGTGCCTTCCGTATATATGAGGATCCCGCTGATCTGCTCATCCATCTCGAACAGCTGGGAGTCCCTGGTCCGCAGAGCCGCTCGCGCGAGTAAAAACGCAACTTGGAAGATTGCCATGTCGAACGGCCCACCGAGGTTGCAGATATTTTGTTGGCTGCCGAGTAGTCGGCGAAATATGCCGTGATATTACGAGCCGGCGATCAAGCCGGGCGGAAGTCTTTCCTGTAACTTCGTGTGTTGTGGTTCAGACATTTTAAAATTCATTGACCAATAAGGACACGAAGGTTCACGAAGGAATGCGGGTATGGATTCATCACAGCGGTAGCGCGCTAGGGAAGCGGGTCTGAAAGTCGAGCAGGCCGACCCATTCCGGGCTGATCGTGATCCGCACCATGTCCTGAACCATGGAAGCAAGCTGGGCGATCCAAGCCTTTCCCTGCTGAGCCCCGAAATAGCGCTCTGCAGCCAATGCGTATTCGGGAACGATTCCATTCATTGCTTGCAGCCGCGCAGTCCCGCGCACCAGCAGCACCTTATGGGGAAAATTGTTGTCATCAATTGTGAGCGCCACTTTGGGATTCTCAGCCAGGGCCTTGAGCTTGGGGGCCTTTGACGGCGTTCCCAGCACGAAGTCCTGTCCATTCCAGTGGAACCAAATGGGGACAACTCTGGGAGTGCCATCCGTCCATACATACGCTAAACGGGCGGGAATCGCCGATTGCAGGAGGTCCTTGGATGCAGCGTGCTCTAACAATTCAAGGCTTCCCTGTTTGACAGGCATGAGGTCCTCCTGTGAGTTGTTAGCGGATTGTGCGGGATTATAGTCCCGGAGTGGCAGAGTGTCACTGCGGTCCGGTCGATCAGCTGGTGGCTTTTTCTTTTTCCTTGGCGTTGCGGGCGAAGAAGCGTTCGATGAAGCTGGTGTCGGTTTTGCCGGCGCGGAACTCGGGGTCGGCGAGAATTTTGCGGTGCAGAGGAATTGTGGTGTGGATGCCTTCAACGATGAACATTTCAAGGGCGCGAGACATGCGGGAGATGGCTTCGTTGCGGTCTCTGCCGCGGACGACGAGCTTAGCAATCAGAGAATCATAATAGGGCGGAATCACGCCCTCGGCATAGGCCGCGGTGTCCATGCGCACACCGGTACCGCCGGGCGGATTAAAGGCGGTTATTTTCCCAGCTGATGGGGTGAACTTTTCCGGGTGCTCCGCGTTAATGCGGCACTCGATGGCATGTCCACGGGGCGTTATGGGGCCATGCAGTACATCTTCAAGCCGCTCGCCTGCCGCCACCCGTATTTGACTCTTCACCAGATCGACATCGGTGACCATTTCTGTGACCGGGTGTTCCACTTGAATTCGAGTGTTCATCTCGATGAAGTAGAGCTTGCGGTTGCTGTCCATGAGGAATTCGATGGTGCCGGCGTTTACGTAGCCGATTTCGGACAGCGTTTTGCAAAGCATGTCGCCGATTTCTTCGCGGAGTTGTGGAGTTACCTGGGTTGAAGGAGACTCTTCGAGCAGCTTCTGGTGACGGCGCTGGATGCTGCACTCGCGCTCGCCGAGACTGGCGACGGTTCCGTATTGATCAGCAATAATTTGAAATTCGATGTGGCGCGGGTGCTCGACATATTTCTCCATGTAGATGTCGCCGTTTCCAAAGGCTGCGGCGGCCTCAGATTGGGCAGCGTGGAATAACGCAGGAAGTTCTTCGGCGGTGCGGACGATACGCATGCCGCGTCCGCCTCCGCCGGCCGAGGCTTTGATGATCACTGGAAAACCGACAGTGCGTGCCGCTTCGATGGCTTCGCCTTCGCTGCTGAGCACGCCTTCGGAACCGGGGAGAATCGGGACGCCGGCCTTTTTCATGGCGGCGCGGGCTTTTTCCTTTTCACCCATCAGGCGCATGACTTCTGGCGGCGGGCCGATGAATTTGATGTTGCAGGTTTCGCAGACTTCGGCGAAGTTGGCGTTCTCTGAAAGCAAGCCGTAGCCGGGATGGATGGCATCGGCGTTGGCGATTTCGGCTGCGCTGATGACCGCGGGAATATTCAGATAGCTCAGCGCCAATTGGGGAGGACCGATGCAAATGGCTTCGTCGGCGAAGCGGACGGGAAGCGAGTTGCGATCGGCCTCGCTGTAGATAGCGACGGTCTTGATTCCCAGCTCTTTGCAGGCGCAGATCACCCGGAGGGCAATTTCACCGCGATTGGCAATGAGGATTTTCTTGAACATGAATTAGCTATCAGCTTTCAGCCATCAGCCGTCAGCAAAATCGTCAGGCTGCAAGCCTTAGGAGAGAGACCTGTTATTTCTTTGGGCGGATCGCGAACAACTCCTGGTTGTACTCGATCGGCTGGCCGTTTTTCATAAGTAACTTGACGACTTCGCCAGCCACATCCGCCTCAATTTCATTCATCAATTTCATGGCCTCAACAATGCACAGCACCTGGCCCACTTCGACCGAGTCGCCGGGCTTAACGAACGGCGGAGATCCGGGAGAAGGCGACTCGTAATAGGTGCCGACGATCGGCGACTTAACCATGTGCAGTTCTTCCTGCGGCGGAGCGGGCGCGGCGGGAGGGGCCTGAGATTCAGGAGCGGCGGCAGAAACCGGCGGCGCTCCGGCTACTGGAAGCTGCATCGCCGGATGCGGAGCGGCGACCGCGATGATCCTTTCGGAGGATTGGACTGCCGGCGGAGTTCCGCGCTTGATGCGCACCTTGACGTCACCGCGTTCGAGTTCAAACTCGGTGATGTCTTTCTCGATCAGGAACTCGACGAGTTCTTTTAGCTCTTTCTGGTTCATGCCTTAGTGGTTCCGACCCCTGCGAAAACCGCAAAGGGCAAATGCCCTTCTCTCGATTCGGAGCGCAGAAAATGCGCGGTTCGCCGTCCGCGCACTCGAGGAAAACAATTCAGAGCGTCAGCAAATCTTTGGGACAGGAAGTCAAAATTTCGCAACCTGTCTCCGTAACTACGACCGTGTCTTCGATGCGTATTCCCCATTTGCCGGGGAGATAAACGCCCGGTTCGATGGTGATTACCATGCCTGGCCGCAGCACTTCTTTCTGTGCGGCGGCAATTTTTGGCGCTTCATGGATCTCAAGGCCCAACCCGTGGCCTGTCGAATGGGTAAAGAACTTACCCAATCCCTGATTATAAAGCAGCTTGCGGGCGGCGTGATCGACCTCGCCGGCGGTCGTCCCGGGCCTTACAACGTCAAGTGCTGCCTGCTGGGCTTGCTTGACGGCTTCGTAGGCCGAACTCGCTTCGGTTTGCGGGCGACCCACGTGTACTGTGCGCGTCATATCGGAACAATAGCCCGCGAGTATAACACCGAAATCGCAGACCACGAACCCCTGCGCCGGGATAGCGGCCCTGGATGCACGGCCGTGTGGCAGAGCCGAGCGCTCCCCAGCTGCAATGATGGTGGAAAATGCCATCTGTTCGGCACCTGCCTGCCGAGCGGCAAGTTCCAGTTCGCCCGCAAGTTGGGATTCGGTAATTTTGGGGCGGAGCTTGGACGTTAAAGTGCGAAATAGGTCGACACCCAATGTGCAGGCGGCGCGGATACACTCTATTTCGTCCTCATCTTTGATCATGCGCAAAGGCTCGACGATCGGGGGAGATGCGATGATCTTCTTTCCCTTACCAATGGCCTTGGATAAAGAGTCGCGTTCGGCAACGCTTAGGTGAGCGGCTTCATATCCGATACGAGTCAGGCGAGGCCGCTTGGCGAGCCACTCTGCGGCGGCTGCCAACGCCGTTTTTTTAACGATCTTTACCTTGATCTTGGCGTCTTTGACCTCCAGGTTTGCCTGCTCGGTGTAGCGGCCGTCGGTGAGCAATAATTTGTCGCGAGCAGTCACTAGCAGTACGCCTGCGCTGCCGGTGAATCCGCACAAATAACGAATATTGGGAAGATAGGAGACCAGTAGCGCGTCGAGGCGACGCTGTTCGATTGCAGCTTGCGCGCGCTGCAGACGGGAATTGTGGTCCATGAGGATCAGTGTAGCAATGGCGAAAATGCTGGGAGAGGTTGCTAATGGCAGGGGCACCCATGCGCTGCAGTCAGCCCTTAAAAGGTACGCTTTGGCAAACGTATCCCTGTGGAAAAATTGGGTGAAATAGTCAGGCAAATAGCTGTAGCTTCATAGGCTTACGACATACATGAAAGCCCCGCTTTTTCATCTGGCGATAGGAGCTAGAATATAGGTGTTGTATTCTGCCGCTCAGCGGCCAAGGGGAACTCATGACCAGTGAGATCGACCATGTTGTGGATAACGACACATGCCAAAGGTTGAGCCGCTTGGGTTATGCCCGTTCAAGTCATGTGCGGCTTTATGGCCAAGAACTGAGGATCGTATCCGAGCCTTTTGTGCATGACGAGGGCGGTATCGCGGTCGAAGTGGTCGCAGATAGCGATCACATTAGACGGACTATGCGCCTGCCGCTGCCCGTAGTGCAAGTCGCCCGCAAGGCTCGCGAAAAGCAAATCGCTTAAAAATTCCTGACCGACTCTTCGTTTTCTCTTAAAGATTAGCGTGCACGCACCGGCCTTCGCTCGTTCGAATGGAAAAGTGCGAAGTTGCATCAAGCATTGATCTGAAAGGTTCTAGGTACTCCGGTTACTTGTCCCTGGCTCAGGGTACCCCTAGTGTAGGTCAGTAGTCCTTACCAAGGGGGAAACCAATGTCTCGGAAAAAATGGATTCTGGTCGCGAGCCTAGCCGCATTTTTGTGCTTGTGGCAAAACGCCGCCTTGGCGGGCCACGATCATGGTCATGGCGACGAAGACCACGGTCGCGGTCATGGGCATGCGTACGGCCACGAGAAACATGACGGAGATGAACATCACGGGCACTACCGTGACCACGACCGGGAGTTGCATGAATGGTATCGGGAGCACGACGGTCATCTGCCACCGGGTCTGGCAAAACGCGATGCGCTACCTGCCGGACTTGAGCGCCAGATCGTGGTGCATGGAACGCTGCCACCGGGGTTGCGAGGTAGAATGCACCCGTGTCCAGTTGAGGTTGAGCGTTATTTGCCACCGCCGCCAGTGGGATATGTGCATACTGTCATCGGCGGGAATATCGCACTGGTCAACCGCAAGACGTTTCTTGTACTGGATATTTATAAATTTTGATTGGAAGTGGATTAAAAGAAGGCTGCCCAGGTTCATAACTCGGGCAGCCTTTTTGATTTAAAATTAAATGGTGCCGCGGACAGTACACGTATCCCCACCGAAGCTCATCAGCTTAATCCAACTAACTGCTCAAGAGTGCTTCATACCATGCGCTGCCTCGGCTCTCCGAAGCATCAGCGAAGCGCTCGCCGATGCGCGTCGCCACTTCAAGCACGGTTGTTCCACGTTCGATGTAGGCAGGAAGTTGGGTGCGAATCTCGGCGAATGTATCGGGATATTCGGAAGCCAGGGCCGCCAGCGCTACCCCACTGAACACAAGTCCGCCGGTGCGATTACCTTTAAGTAACAGAATTGCCGCGAGCCCTGCCGAACCCGCCAGTACATATTTTTTCCAGTTTTCCATTTTCTTTCTCCGCTCAGATCGGAAATTCGAGCGCCGTGTCCGCGCGCGATCATAGGTTCTGGTCATAAGTCTCTCGTATACTGCGAGTCTTCGTATTGCAACTCTGGAGGACTTGGATGCGCAAAGTCAATCGCACGGTGTGCCTGTCAGCTCTGCTTTTTTGGACTTTAAGCGTGCTAGCACAAAATAAGCCGCGGGCGCGCGATCTCGGCGTCCCGTTTGATGGCAAGCCCGGACAGTTGAATGCAATCACCGATGTGAAAGGCGTCGAAGTCGGACATACCACTCTGATTTCAGGCGAAGGCGCTTTGAAGGTTGGGGTTGGGCCGGTAAGGACGGGAGTGACGGCGGTACTGCCGCGAGGAAAAGATTCGCGCGACGCAGTTTTTGCCGGATGGTTCAACTTGAACGGCAATGGCGAAATGACTGGTACGCACTGGGTGGAAGACTCGGGATTTCTCGATGGACCGGTCATGATCACGAACACCCACAGTGTTGGAGTCGTACGCGACGCGGTGATCCGCTGGAAGGTGAAACGAGGCGAGGCGGACATGGAAGGCTATTGGTGGTCGCTGCCGGTGGTGGCCGAAACCTGGGACGGATATTTGAACGACATCAATGGATTTCACGTGACCGCGGAAGATGCGATCCATGCGCTCGACTCGGCGCACGGCGGCCGGGTTGAGGAAGGAAACGTCGGCGGCGGTACGGGAATGATCTGCAACGAGTTCAAGGGCGGGATTGGGACATCGTCGCGGGTGGTGACCACGAAAGAGGGCACGTTTACCGTTGGAGTTCTGGTGCAGTGCAATTATGGTGAGCGCGAGCAACTGCGTATTGCCGGGGTAAATGTCGGGCGGGAGATTCCTGCGCCGAAAATCTGGGACGATGACACTGGATCGATCATCGTCGTAGTTGCAACGGACGCGCCTGTGATTCCGACCCAGTTGAAACGCGTGGCTCGGCGAGTTGCACTGGGAGTTGGACGAGACGGCAGCTACTCGGGTGACGGCTCCGGCGACCTGTTTATTGCCTTTTCGACGGCGAATCCGGGAGCGATCGGGCCCAAGGGGCTTCATCAGATCACCATGATGCCTAATGGCGAGCTTGATTCGATATTTCTAGCAACCGTGCAGGCCACGGAAGAAGCGGTGGTCAACGCAATGGTCGCCGCCGAAACCGTGACCGGAGTGAACAATCACAAGGTCATTGCGCTGCCGCATGATCAGCTGCGCGCGATTTTGAAGAAATACGGGCGACTGAAAGAGTAAGGGGTCGAATTCGATCGTCCCCGAAGGAGTAGCCATGAAAACTACCGTGATTGGGCTCGGGTTTACATTCATGTTGCGGCCCGAGCCGCTCCGGCTCAGTCGTGCGTCGCTTCTTTCTCGATCACAACTTTCACATGCGCGGTCACGTCTTTGTGCAGCTTTACCGGGACGGTGAAATCGCCGACTGTTTTTAGAGGCTCGTGCAACTGAATCTTGCGGCGATCGATGTTGAAGCCTTTCTTGGTCAGGGCATCGGCCAGATCACCCGAGGTGACTGATCCGAATAACTGATCGTGTTCGCCCGAGCGGCGCTGGAATGCTAGGGACACGCCTTCGAGCTGCTTGGAGAGCTCTTCGGACTGGGCTTTTTCTTTGGCTGAGCGGCGGACCGAGGCGGCACGCATCTGCTCAATGACTTTTTTGTTGCCTTCATTGGCTTCGATAGCCAGCCGGTGCGGCAGCAGGAAATTGCGCCCATATCCTTCGGCGACTTTCACCACGTCTCCGCGTGAGCCGAGTTTCACGACATCTTCTTTGAGAATTACTTCCATGATTGACTCCGTTCAGGAAAATTCAGTTCGGGCCACTGATCTGCACGGATTCACGCGGATAAAGAAAGACAATCCGTGTTAAATCCGAAAAATCCGTGGTCAGTTTTTTTAAGCTGCTCTGCCGGCAAAGGGCAGCAAGGCAATGTTGCGCGCCTGCTTGATCGCCAGACTGAGCCGGCGCTGGTGCGGCGTGCAAACACCTGACAGCCGCCGAGGCACAATCTTGCCGCTTTCGGCGACAAACTGCGCCAGCAGGCGAACGTCTTTGTAGTTGATCGAGTCGATCTTCTCAACGCAGAATTTGCAAACTTTCTTGCGGCGGAAAAATTTCCGTCCGCCAGGTCCGCCGCCCTCACGCCCACCGGGACGAGGTGGACGCCGCTCTCCGCTGCTCGAACCGGGTCCGGATGATGTTCTATTTTCGTCAGCCATGATGCTCCTTAAAAATCAAAAATCGTCGTTGGTCATTCGTCGCTGGCCGTTGGCCAAAGCCGTCGGTCTTCGGCTCGGTCTTCGGCATTTGCGAACCGATAACAAGTGCAGTTTCTCTATGCCGTTACTGCCGGGGCTTCGCCCGCGGTTTCGGGTGCTGGTGTCGCCGTTGCCGGCGGGGCCTTCCGCTTGGAATCGCGAATGGCCTTGACCTTATTCAGGCGTTTTTGTTCTTCATCGATACGCACGCTCATAAATTTGATCACGGGTTCGCTGACGCGCAGGCGGCGTTCGAGTTCATGGACGAGCCCCCCGCTGCCCTCAAAGGTGAGCAGCATATACATGCCGTCATGAAATCTTCGAACCGTGTAGGCGAGACGGCGCTTGCCCATTTTTTCCATGTTCTTGACCTGGCCGCCAGAGGAAGTGACGGCGTGATCCAGTGTCGAAATCAATTTGTCCTGGTCTTCTTCAGTCATGTCAGGCCGGACAATAAACATCAATTCATAAGTACGATTCATTGCATTCTCCAAAAAAACAGCTGCTAGCTTTTAGCGGCTAGCGAATTTGCGTTACCAACTACGGCTTAACTAGCCGCTTCAACTTTCTTTTTCCGGCGGCTCCGGTTTGCGATTGAACCTTTGCATCGCCGCTGCCGGTCCCTCTTTTACGATCATTTCTGCCGCTGCTGCCGCATCGGTCAGAACCGGATCGAGAGACTTCAGCCGCGTTTTGCTGAGCGGAGAAAGCAGGTACTCTTTCCCGTCCTGCACCGCGTGTTCCGGAGCAACTCCAACGCGGATGCGCACAAAATCCTTGGTTCCCAGCGAGTCAATAATCGACTCGATGCCATTGTGGCCGGCTGAACTGCGGTTCCGATGCACGCGCAAACTACCGAACGGAAAATCCAGTTCGTCCTGAATCACAATCAAGTCCGACTCTGGAGTCAATTCGTTCTTCGTAAGCAACTCGCGGACCGAAATCCCGCTCCGGTTCATGAACGTTTCAGGCTTGGCAAGAACAACTTGCTCATTCCCAATCATGGTTCGCGCCGTGAGCGCCCGGCACTGCCGGTTTCGCACTTCCACCTTGTAATCGTCGGCAAGCCAATCGATTACAAGAAAACCCAAGTTGTGCGGCGTGAACTGATATTCAATTCCCGGATTGCCAAGTCCAACAATCAGCTTCACGTTTATCGTCGCACGTCGCACGTTTTCAGTCGTCCGCAAATTCCAATTCTGATCCGCCTTGGTTTTAGCGAACGACGCACGACGGATGACGCACGACGTTTTCTACTTCTTCTCTTTCTTCTCGGCTTTTTCGGGCTTTGCGCTTTCGGCAACGCCCTCTTCAGTTTCCTGTTTGCCCTTCTTGATAACTTCGGGCTCGGCAGGAGCGGCAGCAGCTTCGCCGGCAATAGCTTCCGCGGCCGGAACTTCTTCTTCCTTAATGGTGATGATGTGCGCTACTGGCTGTTCGGGATCGCTGAGATATTTGATCTTGTCGCTTTTCGGCAAGTCGGAGATACGCAGCACGGTCCCGAAAACCAGTTCTGAAACATTCAATGCGATTTCGTTCGGGATGTCGCCCGGCAAACACTCGACTTCCACTTCACGCGTAATCTGCTCGAGAATGCCGCCCTGCTGCTTCACGCCGGCAGGCTCGCCGACCAGTTCAATGGGCACGTTGACGGTCAACTTCTTGTCCATGGCGATGCGCTTCAGATCGATGTGCAGAAGCGATCCCTTGATGGGCTCATATTGCCAGTCGACGATCATGGCTTTGCTGCGTTCGCCGTCCATGGCGAGATCGAAAACCGTGTTGTGCCCGGTCTCTGAATGCAGGATGCGCGCGACCTGGCGAGGATCGACACTCACGGTCAGCGCCTGTTTGCCGGCGCCATAAACCACGGCCGGAATCTTGCCATCGCGACGTACACGGCGGGCGTCATTTTTAGTTCCGGCTTCGCGGGGCTGGGCTTCTAACAAACTTTTATCTGCTATTGCTGTAGGCATATGTGTAATTCCTATAAAAACAATTTACTCACGGACGTTTCTTCATGAATCGACTGGATGGCGCGTCCGATTAATCCAGCGATGGATAGAACCGTAATCTTGCCACCGCACTGCGTGGTTGCTTTCAACGCCGCCTCGGTCAATGGAATCGTATTGGTGACCACTACTTCGCGAATGCACGATTCTAAAATGTTCGCTACAGCCGGCCCGGAAAATACCGGGTGCGAGCAGCAGGCATAAACGGCACTCGCGCCATTGTCCATTAATGCGCTGGCGGTCTTGACCAGTGTCCCAGCCGTATCAATCAAGTCATCGATAACCAGGCAAGTGCGCCCGCGGACGTCGCCGATCACGTGCATGACTTCGGCGACATTCGCCTCCACGCGACGCTTATCCACGATGGCCAGAGCTGCGTCGACCTTCTTGGCAAAAAATCGTGCACGTTCCACGCCGCCTGCGTCCGGCGAAACCACCGTCAGATTCGGCAGGCTCAACTTCCTGAAATGATCGACCAGCACCGGTGAGGCAAACAAGTGGTCCACCGGAATATTGAAAAATCCCTGCAACTGCGGTGCGTGCAAATCGACGATCAACGCTCGATGCGCACCCGCTGTGGTCAACAAATCCGCAACCAACTTTGACGAAATCGGCGCTCGCGGCCGGTCTTTCCGGTCCTGGCGGGCATAACCGTAATACGGAATCACCGCCGTGATTCTGCGAGCGGACGCACGCTTCAGCGCGTCCATCATCAACAACAATTCCATCAAGTGCTGATCAACTGGCCGGCACGTCGGCTGAATCACGAAAACATCGGCTCCGCGCACGTTCTCCTGGATCTGAACGTAGGCCTCGCCATCGGCAAACCGCGTCACTAAAGCCTGGCCGCGCGTCATCCCGAGAAAAGCGCAAACCTCGTCCGCGAGCGGCTGGTTGGCCGTCCCGCAGAAGACTTTGAATTTGTCGTCGACACGCACGCGATGTGGTTTGCGTTCGTGCTTCTCGTCTGGGCTCATCTTCTTTTCAGTTGCGGTAGCGAGAGTAGCCATAAAAAGCCGTCAGTTTTTCAGCTATCAGCTGTCAGCCGGACATTGCTGACGAAATCTCTGGGCTCTAGCTGAGAGCTGATGGCTGACAGCTGAGAGCTGAGAGCTTGTTTTCTGGCTGGGCCGCTAGGATTCGAACCTAGACAAAGTGCTCCAAAGGCACTTGACCTACCATTAGTCGACGGCCCAGTGAGCAGCTAGCTTCGAGCAACGACCTTGGAGCAATCTCTGCCTGTTTGCTCGGAGCTAGCAGCTCGCCGCTCACAGCTTCTTCCAATACTGCCGCCGCGTCAAGGTGCTCGTGACCACAGCTCGAGTGCCTGACTGCTTAAGGCTTTTTGCTGCGGCCGCGGCTTTCTTCGGTGAATCGAATAATCCGTAAATCGCAGAGCCTGAGCCCGAAAGCGACGCATACCGCGCGCCCGCTTTTTCGAGCACACGCTTGACCTCAAGCAATTCGGGATACTTAGGAAAGACGACTCTTTCGAAGTCGTTTTCAATCCAGGTTCGGACAAGGTCGAGCAGTGGGTTCTCGGCCCGGCCTCCGCCTCTAGCGGAGACACCGGATCTGCGGCCACCGGTAATCGGCACCGCATTCAGCCACGCAGAAATCTCACGGCTGAACTTCATTATTCTATCGGAGTGAACAGGAACGGTCAATTTGGGGGGTATGCCGGCGGTATCTAGTTTCCATGATGTTCCTTCGCGGGCGAGGGCGCCCGCGCCACATGTACGATCCCAATCATCGAAAGCCTTTGGCGTGGAGATCGCGATATCGGGGAGTGCAATCACGCACGTCATCGGCGGCAAATCGGGTAAGGGATAAACTTCTTCGCCACGTCCGACTCCGAGTACCGTTCCGCCGATCAGAAATAGCGGAATGTCGGAACCAACTTCGGCGGCAATTCGCAAACGTTCGGTCACCGGCAATTTTTTTCGCAGGGCGCGCTCGAGGGCCAGCAGCGCGGCGACTGCGTTTCCTGAAGCGCCTCCCAGTCCGCCCTGGACCGGAAGCCGTTTTTCAATTTCAATCACCACCCGGCCACGGACTTCGAGTGCCTGCATGGCGTGTTCGACGATTTTCCAGCAGGTATTGCTCGAATCGGTTGGAACGCGCGGATCTTTGCAGCGAATTTCGATTTCCGAGCCTCGCCCGACCGATACGCTGACAATGTCATGCAATGCAATCGTCTGGTAAACCGTGCGTAGCTCGTGGAAGCCATCCGGACGCGTCGACCCGATGCGCAGGCCGAGGTTGATCTTGGCGAACGATGGAACGGAGACCGTCATGCCCGATTGATTTAATCATAATCGTAAGGTGCGGAGATCGCTGTCCTTGCGGTGTTCCCGGGGGCTCCGACGCATGTTGCGGCTCCGGGAACCTGTCGCGGAGAATTCATTGCCTGTTAACAACCCGCAGGTAAGCTCATAGTCATCGAAGTAGAATTGCAGAGTGACCGGCGCGACGGCGTGCCGGGAGCGATCTCCCTCTCTCATGCGCAAAGCCGCTCTGCTCTACAACCCACTCTCAGGCCGGCGCAAAAAACACCGGGTCCAGGATGTCGAGGCCGCAGCTGCGGTCCTGCGGGCTGCCGGAGTGGAGCTTGATGTTTCGCCGACCCGCGCCGCATCCGACGCCGGCGCGCAGGTGCGCATGGCCATTCGCGAGGGCTTCGATACCATCATTGCCTGCGGCGGGGACGGCACCGTTCATGACGTCTTGCAGGGGATCGCCGGACGCGAAGCCGCGCTAGGGATTATTCCGCTCGGCACTGCAAACGCCATGGCCCACGACCTGCGGCTGCCGATTTCGCCTGAGGGCGCGGCTCAAGCGCTACTGACAGCTGTCCCGAAGAAAGTTGCAGTCGGGCGGATTGATTATCGCGACTTCAACAACCTGCCCGCGTTTCGATTTTTCACCGTTGCAGCCGGAGTGGGAGTAGACGCGCATTTGTTTTACAAACTCAATCGCCTGATCAAAGACCGCATGGGCATGACGGCTTACTACACCAAAGCCTTGCACCTGTGGTGGACGCACCGCATGCGCTACTTCGAAGCCGAGTTTTCGAGCAATGGCGGCGAAGTTGTACGCGAAGCAAGGCTTTCAGAAATGCTCGCGGTACGCATCAACTTCTTCGGGGGAATTCTGCGCGAACTCGCTCCTGGATCTTCACTCGCCCGCAACGATTTTCGTTTAGTGCTTTGCCGCACCGGGAATCGCGCGCTTTATTTGGCCTATGTGTTTCGCGGGCTGCTGGGAATGTCACGCAGCGTGCCAGGAATTGAACTTGCGCATGCCGACAAAGTTACATGCGCTAGCGTGCGCGGCGAGAAGCCGGAAAATATTTACGTTGAGGCGGACGGGGAATTGCTCGGCCGTTTGCCAATCACACTTTCCATGGTTCCAGATGCGATGACGGTGCTGGTACCGAAGGGACACCCTTCGTACCGAACGGCAAAATAAACCCCGGCTGTGATCTAAGTACTTTCTTTCAGCTTCTTCAGCGTTTGCTCGAACGTAGGCGTCCGGTTGCTGAGATTTACCGGGACGTTGCGCACAACGACTTCCCAACTGGCGATCGCATTCTTTTTGTCTCCTACGGCTGTATAGCCGCGGGCAAGTCCTAAATAGGTCCAGAACTTCTCATCTGGATGCTGCTGCCGATTGACGCCGAATACCTCAATGGCTTTGGCGTTCCTGCCAGTCTTTAATAACGTCGTGCCGTATGCGTAAACCGAATACGCATCAGTTCCCGGCAGGCGCAGCGCCTTTTGCATTACCGAGTCCGCATCGGCTTCGCGCCCCATCGCGGTAAGTACCGCGGCTTTGGTTTGCAGCGTCGTAAAATCTTCGTGCCCCACGGTTGCGCCACGGAACGGCCCGGCAATCGCCTTGTCTGCCCAGGTGAGAGCTTCTTCAAGGTTGACCTTGTTATCGGCACAAAACTGCGCGGCCGTCTGCCAATCTTCGTAGCGGAAGCCGGGCCAGGACTCGAGCTGCTGGCGCATCTCCGAGACATACAGCTCATTTACGTTCGGCACTTCAATCTTGAAGGGAATCCTCTTGTTCTCCCACTGGAGGAAGGCTATTGCGGAATCGGGCTTGCGATCGTCAAATCCATAGGTGAGAAATTCGGTGAACGGTGCATCCTGCGCGGTCACGGGCAAACGCAATACGTCATACTTCGGATCGTATTGAAAGCTTCCCCAGCCCAGGTGGCTGGAAAGAATCCAAACCCAGGGTCCCGTCTTCTCTACGTCCAAAAATAAGGCATAGGTCCCGGCTTTCAGGTCTTTGCCTTCGATCTTTACATCGTTAGAAAACGTGATTGCCGTGGTTTCATTAGCGCCAGCCCGCCACGGCGCGGCTTTCGTCGGACCATATCCTTCATCGACGAAGCCGTAGTGCACCAGCTCTCCCCAGAGGTGCCCGGTACGATCTTTGTCCGGAGGATTGTGAACGCGAGGACTGTGGTATTCGATTGAGATCTTTACCGGACCGATCCACTGGGAGACCTGGGCACGTTCATTGTCGCCGTTTGGGGGCGTTGCTAGTTCAGACCACTCTTGCCCAAAACTTGCGACCGAGAGTGACACCAATAGCGTCGAGAGAAGTGCGTATTTCATCTGGTCTCCTTATGGCTATCAGGCGTGCGCGTGATTCTGAGCACACCTATCCGAGTGCTTAGACTACGCTGCGTAGATAAAGTGAGCGGCTGTTTATTGGCGAGGCGTTTGAGTTCGAGCTGCGCTCGACCGGACAGCCGAGGGCGGCTGTCCCCACATGGTCTAGGGTGTGTTACAAACTTCACTTGGAACCGATCACTCATTTCCTGACTGGGGCTGTGCTCGCCCGGGCGGGATTCAATCGTAAAACTGCGCTGGCCACTGCGACGATGACGCTCGCAGCCGAGGCGCCTGACCTTGACGTGTTCTGGGGATTCAAAGGCCCGGTGTACGGTTTTGCGCACCATCGTGGCTTCACCCATTCATTCCTTGGCGTGATTTTGGTTTCCGCTGCGGTCATCGGTTTCATGCATCTGCTTTGGCGTTTGCGGGGACGTAACACGAATATTCCTGATCTGCCGCCGCGGTGGGGGCTGCTGTTTCTGTTTGCCTATATTGCGGGATTGAGCCACATCCTACTCGACTTCACCAATAACTACGGCGTTCGCCCGTTCTGGCCCTTTTGGGAAAAATGGTATTCCTGGGACATCGTCTTTATTTTCGAACCTGCCCTCTACATTATCCTGATCGGCGGCCTGGTCTTGCCGCTCATGTTTTCGCGCCGTGAGTCATTACCTCGCGGACGAAAGCTCGCCGTAGCCGCACTCATCTGCGTGGCCCTGCTCTATGCATTTCGCGACCATGAACATCGTCACGCGGTGAACGCACTTCGGCAGCAACAATTCCAATCAGCGCCGCCGGTGCGGGTTTCGGCGTATCCGTACTACTGGCACTTACAGAAATGGTATGCCGTCGCGGAAACCGCAAGTACGTTCGCGACTTCTGATATCAATTCTCGAACCGGCCAGTTGGACCAGTCGGAACGCAAGTACTTTCCTAAGCCGCCAGAAACTCCGGTCACGCTCGCGGCGAAAAAATCCTATCTAGGACGCGTGTATTTGGATTGGGCGCAGTATCCGCTGGTGACGGAGAGTGACACCGAGGGTGGTTGGAGAGTTCGCTTCAGAGATTTGCGATACGACTATCCTCCACTGCGAGGAGGAAGCACCTTGTCGGCAACGGTTGAGTTGAATAATAGTTTGCAGGTGGTCAGAGAAAAGTTCGGCAACCGGGCTCAGCTGCGGCCGAAAAAGTGAGCACTTCGTGCCCACTCGGTCGGACACTCTTTTGCCGCAAACAGTGTGGCTGCACTATCAGAAGGACAGCCGAGGGCGGCTGTCCCCACGTAATCTGTCCTGGGTGGGCGTCGTCATGAGTTTGTCGGACAGCAAACTCCGACACACACAGGCTGTTCCCGAAGTACCGGCATTCTCGAACAGAGTTCACCTTTTATGGAGTTATCAACGCGGAATCTTCTATCGCCTCAGGGCCGATTAACAGTCTCGCTTCAAAGAAGTCTTCCACCCGGGTCAGAATTTCCGGAGCGGTTTTGGACTCGTAAATCTCTTTGCGAAGCGCGGCGCCGCCTGGCACTCCGTGGGTGAACCATGAGGCGAATTGCTTCATCTTTCCGGTTGCGTCTGGCAGTTCTTCTTCGATCAACATGCGGAAGTAAGTGCGAATCATCTGGTAGCGGTCGGCTTCGGATGGTTCATCGTAGGGCTTTGTCCAAGGGGGAACAGCCGCCCTCGGCTGTCCAAAGAGCTGAACAGGCCCATCGTCGTCCGATGGCGTAAGAAATGTCGAGCTTTGCTCGACTGGACAGCCGAGGGCGGCTGTCCCCGCATGGCCTTTTTCTACACGGGCATTTTCCAGAGCATTGCAATATTGCTGAATCTGGCGGAAGATCCACGGGTTCGCGGGAGCTGTGCGGCCAATCATTACCGCGTCGCATCTGGTGGCGGCGACCATGGCGCATGCGTCTTCGGGGGTGCGAATGTCTCCGTTTCCAATCACCGGAATCTTTACCGCGTCTTTCACCGCGGCGATCCACTCCCAGCGGGCGTTGCCGCTATAGCCTTGCTCGCGAGTGCGCGCATGTAGCGCAACTGCGCACAAGCCGCAATCCTCAGCGATCTTCGCCAGCTCGACGCAGACAATTTCTTCGTCGTTCCATCCGGCGCGGAATTTTACGGTGAAGGGAATTTTTACTGCGGCGCGCACCGCTTCGAAAATTCCTCGAATGCGGGGCAGGTCACGCAACAGGCCGGATCCGCCGTTGCACTTCACGACTTTTTTCGCCGGACAACCCAAGTTCAAGTCGACCAAATCGAAGCCGAGGTTCTCAACAATGCGTGCCGCGTCCGCCATTACCTGGGGATCACTGCCGAAGAGTTGCGCCGAAATCGGGTGCTCGTCTTCGTAAAAATGCAAATAGCGCTTGGCCTTTTGGTCCTTGGCGCGAAGCACGCCGTCGGCAGAAGTGAATTCAGTCATGATCAGGCCGCATCCGCCCAGATTGCGAATGAATCGGCGGAAAACGGTGTCGGTGACGCCGGCCATGGGGGCCAGCACGGTCGCGGGAGAAATCGTGACCGAGCCGATTTGAACTGCGGAAGGTACTGCAACAGGTTCCGGCATGGCGGGCGAGGCGCCCGCCCCACACGGGGCCGAGTTGTCCCAGAACTTCTTCACAACGACATTGTACTGGCAGTGTGATTTGACAGCTAAGGTCGGACGGGCAGGGACGCCCGTCGCCCCACAATCCCAACGGATCTGGACGGGCAATATGCCCGTCGCCCCGCAACCTTGAATCGCCACGTTTATGCGCTTTTTAGTTGTGCGTCTAACTCGGCCAACGCGGCTTCGAGCATGGAGCGATGCTGCGGGTTCGACGCAACTTTAAGTTGCTGCAAGATTCTCTGGCGGGAGAGTTCCAGGCCCTGGCGCTTTTGCTGTTCCGCGATCTGTTCGGGTGTGAGCAGTTGGCCTCGGCGATGGGAAGATGTGGCTTCTTCCTGCTGCTGTTCGACTGATTTGCTTTCCCATCCGCGGGCCATAGCTAGAAATGTGGAGACAGCCGCCCTCGGCTATCGCGCCTCGCCTGTAAAATTAAATTGTACGGCTGTCCGGCGCTGCTGCACCATATCAGCGGCTGTGATTGTGATTGCCGCCCTCTGCGTTATATGCTTGCGCCGTGCGGCGAGCAGCGGGGCGATCTCCGACAACTCCTCTTTATATCGGCCTGGTGATCACGCTGGCGGCGGTGGTCGCCTACTCGGCTTATGTGACCAAGCAGATTAGAGGACTGCGTCAGCTGCAAAATAATCTCATCGACCGCAACCGCAAGGATTCGCTACAGCTCCTTCGCATTCAGAACGAATTGAATTCCGTCGGCATTTCAATGCGCGACATGCTGGATACAAGTACTCTCGATCCCTCCCAGCGCCATCTCATGACGGCGTGGCATCCGCAATTCGAGCGCATGCGCGTGGATCTCGAGGACGCATTTCGTCGCGAGCAGCAGGTCTCGCCCGAGGGGAGAACGGAAGGCCAGCAGCGTTATCTGCTTACTTCACTGAATGAGTTTTGGAATGGGGTCGAACAGACTTTCAATCTCGCGCGACATGGACAGGAGAAACAGGCGCGGGAACAGGTTCGCATGGAACTGCAGACGCAACTTGCGGCGCTTACAACCGCGATTGCGCGTCAGCTGGTGCAAAACAATGAGAGTGAGGAGCGGGCCGCGGTCCAAGTCACCGAAATTTATAACCGGGTTGCGCGGCAAGCCTATGTGTTTCTAACTGCAACCCTGGTGGCCATCATCCTTACGAGTCTTTATTTGATCCGTTCGAATCGCCTCATTTTCAACCAGCTTGCGGTGCTTTCAGAACAACGCAGCGATCTGGCACAGAAACTCATTTCGTCGCAAGAGTCGACCTTGCGTCACATCTCGCGCGAACTTCACGACGACTTCGGGCAAATCCTCACCGCGATGGGAATAATGCTGGGCCGAGCGCACAATCAATTGTCCGAAGGATCGCAGCTGCGGGCAGATCTTCTCGAGGTGCGCGAGATTGCGCAATCAACTCTCGACAAGGTCCGCAGCCTGTCGCAGGCGTTGCACCCGGTGATGCTCGACGAAGCCGGATTGGAACCTACCGTCGAATGGTACTTGCCGGTGGTGGAAAGGCAGACTGGAATTGGCATATCCTACGAGAAATCCGGGACCCCGTTTGCGATCCATGGCAATGCGGCGGTCCATGTTTATCGCGTCTTGCAGGAAGCATTGAATAATGTTGCGCGGCATTCAGGAGCGAAGCAAGCCTGGGTGCGATTGCGTTTCGCGGCCGATCATTTGCAACTCGAAGTGGAAGACCGTGGCTCAGGATTTTCACTCGCAGGTCCCCGGCAAGGGATTGGCCTGGTGGCTATGCGCGAGCGGGCTGAGTTGCTGGGCGGCAAGATTGCAATCAGTCGCCCCGCTGAGGGCGGTACGCTGGTGAGAATGACGGTGCCGCGGGAAAGACTTGAGTCGAATGTCTGATCATCAAATCTCGGTGATGCTGGTCGATGACCACAGTCTTGTCCGGCGCGGCTTTCGGCGCATGCTGGAGGATGAAGCCGACATTCGTGTTGTAGGTGAGGCCAGTGATGGGGAGGAAGCAGTCAAGCTGGCGCGATCGCTGAAGCCTCAAGTCATCGTAATGGATTGCGCGTTGCCCGGTATCAACGGGCTGCAAGCCACGCGCAAAATTCTTCAACTGCTACCGGAGACGCTGGTCCTTATGTTGAGCATGCATACTGAGGAGACCTGGGTGCGGCAAGCCATCGATGCCGGAGCGCGCGGCTATGTGCTGAAGAATGCAATGGACCTGGAACTGAGCTCGGCGATTCGGCGCTTGGTGAAGGGCGAAACCATTCTTGACAGGCAGCTTTCGAAGCAGCAGGCGTTGAAAGGCGAGCGCAATGCAGGCCTGACGCCGCGCGAAGTCGAAATCCTGCAACTCATCTGCGACGGGAAATCGAATAAGGAGATCGCAAATCAGCTGGAGCTGAGCGCTAACACGGTTGCGGTGCACCGCGCCAATATCATGGACGCGCTGGGGATCCACAAGACAGCAGAGTTGGTGGTTTATGCGATCCGCAATGGGCTGGTGAATGTTCCGTGATCGGGACTTTTGGACTACCGAGGCAGGTTACACCCGTTTTCTTCTCGTTTTCTTCTGCCACTGAAGGCCAGGCCCGAAGCTGTTTGCGAATAGACTCAATCCGCGATTTCAGGTCTGCATCGCTCGTGTGCTTATTGATGTAATCCAAGAGGATCAGTGTATCTATCGGATTTCGATTCCGCTCATGCCTGATCACCTGGGGATCAGCAAACGACATTTGTACCAGCGTCAATGCTGTCTTGGCGTTTTCGTTTGTGAACGGCTTGGTGGAAATACATTTCATAATCTCGGGTGATGCGCTGTCGCCAAGTCGGGCAAGATACCTTTCACTCCAAGAGGTGCGCAGACCAACTGACACCTCATCGAAGGCGCGCTTGACGATTTGCTCTGGCCAGTGCGGGTCGTCCTCTGCTGTTCTTGTTTGCCCGAGCGCCGCGAAAAAGCAGAGTATTGCGATGATCATTATTGCGCGCACCTAGTATTTTTACGCTATTGCGCCTGATTCGGACTAGCGAGATTATGACTTTAACGTCCTCATACATAAATGGCCACCTCCGGCCTGACAACTTGAGGAGTTCAACCCACGAAGCTAAGGCCGCCTGAAAGGGCGGCTTTAGTTTTTTGCTACACCGCTGATTCTTGCCTGCCTCAAGCCCTTTCGTGTGCGTATAATGGGCGGTTCTTAGACTCCACGTTGAGGAACTCAATGTCGAACTCTTCCGGCCCGCTCTCACCGACACGAAGAAATTTTCTGGCGACAACCGGCGGGGCGATCGCCGGAGCAGTTGCGGCCCCGCGAAGCATGTCCGCAGCCGCGGCGCAATCGTCAGACGATTTGCAAGACGCCAAGCCGCATGATCGCCGCAAAATTCTGATCGGCGTTTTCGATCCGGCGTTTCCTGATTTGACGCTCGACCAACTTGTCGAGAAGTATCAGCAGTTGGGAGTGGAAGCGGCGGAGATCGGCACGGGCGGTTATCCCAACAACAAGCATTGCGCTCTCGATGACCTGCTGGCTGACTCCGGAAAGCTACGGGCGTGGCAAAAAAAGTTCGATGACCACAACATTAAAGTCTCAGTGCTCAGCTGTCATGGCAACCCGGTTAGTCCCGACAAGGCCGCCGCAGAACTATCCGACCAGACTTTTCGCAAGACGGTTCAGCTGGCGGAGAAGATCGGGGTAAAAGTGGTCGTGGGATTTTCCGGCTGCCCGGGAGCAAATCCGACGGACAAGAACCCGAACTGGATCACTTACCGCTGGCCTCCCGAATATGCGGAAGCGCAAGACTGGCAGTGGAATGAGCGTCTGGTTCCATACTGGAAGGGCGCGGCAAAGTACGCGCGGGAGCACGGTATTCATCGCATTGCGCTCGAAATGCACCCGAATTTTATGGTTTCCAACCCGCTTACCTTGCTCAAACGGCGCGAGGCAGTGGGCGAAGAGATCGGAGCTAACAACGACTTGAGCCATTTGTTCTGGCAGGGCTGCAACCCGGTTGATGTGATCCACATGCTCGGCAAGCAGGGCGCAATTTTTCACGCGCACATGAAGGACACGGTGCTCTTTCCCGACAAAGTAGCGAGGTATGGTGTGCTGAATTTTATTTTTGAAAAGAAGGACCTGAAAACTGCATCGGATGCCTTTCGTGCGGTCGGCTATGGGCACAGTGCCAGCGCATGGAAAGACATCATGCGCGCTTACATGGAAGTTGGCTACGATGGAATTTTCAGCGTAGAAAATGAAGATCCGATTTTGTCCGGCGAAGTGGGCGTGGAGCGCGCGTTGTACGTTTTGAAGAATGTGCGGGAAGAGCTACTGACGGAGCCGCAGTTAGCGTAAGTGTTATCGACGGGCGAGACGCCTGTCGCCCCAAGATCAATTATTTAGGAGGGGTATGGATCGCAGAACTTTTATCGCCAGCACGACAGCAGTCGCACTGGGTTCCATGAGCCGCTTCTCATGGGCGGCAACCGAGCATCGTATTCAAAAAATTGGCCTTGAGCTTTACACCGTGCGCGCCGCCCTGGACAAGGATTTCGCGGGCACCATCGCGCGCGTCGCCAAGGTTGGATATAAAGAAGTCGAGCTGGCGCAATTTTTTGCCCATCTTCCAAACTTCAACCCTTCACCCAAAGAGGCGCGGAAGATTCTAGATGACAATGGACTATCCGCGCCGTCTTCGCACGTGCCGTATTCCGCGCTGTCGAAGGAGAACTTGCCCAAGGTAATAGAAGGCGCCAAGATCCTCGGCCACAGCTACATCGTGAATCCTTCGATTGATCGAGATGTGCTCAAACAGCCTGACGGCTGGAAACGGGCGGCGGAAAACTTCAATCGCGCCGGCGCAGAGTGCCTGAAGTCCGGGCTGCACCTGGGCTATCACAATCACGTTGAGGAATTTAAGCCGCTGCCGGATGGCAAGTTGCCTTACGACGTTTTGCTGGCCGAAAGCGATCCCAAGCTGGTGAAGATGGAAATGGATTTAGGTTGGGCGCATGAGGCCGGTGTCGATCCCATCGCGTATTTCAAAAAATATCCCGGCCGCTTCCCGCTGGTTCACGTGAAGGATTTCGACAAGGACCGCACCATGGTGGACGTCGGCAAAGGGGAGATTGACTGGAAGGCTATTCTGGCGAAGTCTGACCTCGCGGGGATAAAGCATTATTTCGTAGAGTTCGACGATCCGAGAGATCCGTTCGAAAGCATTCAGGCAAGTTACGAATATTTAGAAAAATTGCGGTTCTAAATTTTCTCTGTGGCTTTTCTCTGTGTAACTTTGTGTCCTCTGTGGTTGGGTTCTTAAAAAGCTAACCACACAAAGTTACACAGAGGAACACCACAGAGGCGGAGATTTAATGGCTCAGGTTATTCGCTCTCCAAAGACGTATGACGTTTGCATCGTCGGCTCGGGCGCTGCGGGTGGCACCGCGGCAAAGATCCTCACCGAAGGCGGCCTCAATGTTGTAATGCTCGAAGCCGGGCCTCCACTCAATCCAGAAAAAGATTTCAAAGAGCACGTGTGGCCTTATCAGCTTCCTCACCGCGGCGCAGGCGTGGGCGGCAGCGCCAGCGCGAACTTCGGCGAATTTCTTGCTCCAAACGGATCGTGGGACATCGAAGGCGAACCGTACACCGTTGCTCCCGGCTCGCGCTTCCGATGGTTTCGCTCGCGAATTGTCGGCGGGCGCACCAATCACTGGGGGCGGATCGCTCTGCGTTTTGCTCCGGTAGATTTTAAAGTCCGATCAACTGACGGCATGGGCGACGATTGGCCCATCAGCTATGACGATGTCGCGCCTTATTACGACAAGGTTGAATCCTTCATCGGTGTCTTCGGCACGAAAGAGAATGTTTCCAGCGCGCCCAATGGCATTTTCATGAAGCCGCCGAAACCGCGCTGCACTGAGACCATTATTAAGAAGTCATGCGACAAGCTGAACATCATCTGCATTCCCTCGCGGCTGGCAATCATCACCGAAGCGCACAATGGGCGTCCGGCCTGCCACTACTGTGCGCAATGTGGACGCGGTTGCATTAGCGCTTCGAATTTCAGTTCCAGCCAGGTGATGATTCCGCCGGCGCAAAAAACCGGACGCCTTACGCTGATCACTGGAGCGATGGCGCGAGAAATCATTATTGGCAAGGATGGAAGAGCAGAAGCGGTTTCTTACATCGACAAGGCCACTCGCAGCGAAAAGAAAATCAACGCGAAAGCATTCGTGATCGGGGCCAGCGCCTGCGAGTCAGCGCGCCTGCTGCTTAATTCCAAGTCATCGATGTTTCCGGACGGCATTGCTAATTCGTCGGGCGCGGTTGGGCGCTATCTGACTGACAGCGTCGGCAGTTCGGGGTATGGATATTTCCCGCAACTCGAGAAGATGCCGGCCCACAATCACGACGGCGTGGGCGGAATGCACATGTACATGCCGTGGTGGAAGTTCGACCGCAAGAATGATTTCCTGCGCGGATATCACATCGAGTTTGGCGGCGGCCCGGAGATGCCGGGCGTGGGCGGCTTCCACGGCGTTTGCGAAACTCATGAGGGGTATGGCGCGGGACTCAAACAAAAATGCCGTGACTTATACGGAACGTTTATCGGCTTCGCCGGACGGGGCGAGATGATTCCCAATGAGCAAAGCTATTGCGAGATCGATCCGGATACGGTCGATCAGTGGGGCATTCCGGTATTGCGCTTCCACTGGCATTGGAGCGACAACGAAATCAAAATGGCGCGCGACATGCAGGAAACTTTTCGCGACATCGTGGAAACCGCGGGTGGAACTTACTATTGGCAGGTTCGGCCCGACGGCGATCATCCCTACGGGATCGAGGACGGTGGAGTGATCATTCACGAACTGGGAACGGTGCGCATGGGAAGCAGTCCGAAGACGTCCGTCCTGAACGGATACTGCCAGGCGCATGACGTTAAAAATCTTTTCGTCACCGATGCGGCTTCGTTCGTGAGCAATGCCGACAAAAATCCGACGTTGACGATCATGGCTTTGTCGTGGCGCGCTTCGGAGTATCTGCTGGATGAGGCGAAGAAGGGAAATCTGTAGGCGTGGGACGCTGAGTATTTAAAATGGGGAGATTGAAACACGCGTTGCTCGGCGTCTTGCTTGCGACATCTACCCTGCCGGTATCGCCGGTTGCCGCACAGCAGAAATCCTTGATTGCCCGCCAAGTGATCGAGCGAATTCAGGCGCACGTTGGCGTTCCCTGGCAAAGCGATACCGTGGATACCTTCAAGGCGGGGAATCCAGATACGCAGGTCACTGGAATTGCGGTGACAATGATGGCAACGCTCGACGTTTTAAAACGTGCGGCGGCCTCGGGAAACAATTTGATCATCACGCATGAGCCAACCTTTTTCAGCCACCTCGATAAACCGGATGAACTCGCGGAAGGCGAGAATGATCCGGTGCTGGCCGAGAAACGGGCGTTCATTGAAACGCACGGGCTGGTGATCTGGCGATTTCACGATCATTGGCATGCGCGAAACCCTGACGGCATTCAGGCTGGCATGGTCCACGCGTTGGGATGGGAAAAATTTCAAGATCCTTCAAACCAACATCTGTTTACGGTGCCACGAATTGCGGTCGAAGCGCTTGCGTCCGAGCTCAAAGCTCGGCTGGGAATTCGTATTGTGCGCGTAGTCGGCCAACCGGACATGCAGGTCACGCGAGTAGCTATGAGTCCAGGCGCAGCGGGCTTCGGAAGCGAGACGCGCGCATTAGAAATGCCCGATGTCGAAGTGCTGGTGGCTGGAGAAACCCGCGAATGGGAAACCGTGGAGTATGTGGCCGATGCAGTCACAGAGGGGAAGCACAAGGCGCTCATCATTCTCGGGCACATTCCGTCTGAGCAGCCGGGGATGGAAGAGTGCACGCGGTGGTTGAAAGGATTTGTTACGGAAGTCCCGGTTAGTTTTGTTCCGACGGCAGAGCCGTTTTGGGCCCCCGGAAAAGATGTGGGAACTAAATAGTTGAGGCAAAAAATTATGTCAGTTTCACGGCGCGATGTTTTGAAATCATTGGCGATGGGCGCGGCCGCAACTTCGGTGCTGCGCACGATTCCGGCGCACGCGGCAGAATATGCGCATCGTATGGTGGCAGCGGAAAAAGCTGCAACCAAGGTTTATGCGCCGAAGTTTTTTGCGGCGCACCAGTATAAGACGCTCCAAACCCTTTGCCAAACCATCATCCCCTCCGACACGGACTCCGGAGGAGCAATCGAAGCCGCTGCGCCCGAGTTCATCGATCTTCTGACCAGCGAGAATACCGCATACCAGGTCACTTTAGGCGGAGGGTTGATGTGGCTGGACAGCACATGCTCCGACCGCTACGGGAACGTTTATCTTGATTGCACGCCACAGCAGCAAAAGGAAATCCTGGACCAGATTGCGTACCGAAACAACGCGATGATGGATGAGCGGTTGAGCCAGGGCGTGGAGTTCTTTTCGTTTCTCCGCAATATGACTGCAGACGGTTTCTTTACCAGCGAGGTCGGGATCAAATATCTCGGCTACGTTGGAAATGTGTTCTTAAAGGAATTTCCCGGGTGTCCGCCCGTGCCGGGAGTCTGATTCAGTCACGTGGGGACAGCCGCCCTCGGCTGTCCATGTTGCGAGCACCAGCGTTTAGATGAAAGGCGAGTCGCATCAAGCAGGAGGTCGTCTGATGGCGATAGCATATCCAACTGGGGGAACCATGGTGGCGCACACTATGGTGACTACGCAATTTGAACTTGATGGATTCCGAGTGGTGCGAACGTTTGGAGTTGTGCGCGGGATCGTAGTTCGGTCACGATCGATTGTCGGCACAATCGGCGCCAGCCTGCAGACCATTCTTGGGGGCAATATCACGCTGCTTACGAATCTTTGCGAGAAGACCCGAGCGGAGGCGTTCGACCTGATGCTGCAGCACGCGGCGCAACTCGGCGGGAATGCGGTGGTGGGGGCGCGTTACGATGCGACTGAAGTTATGCAAGGCGTCACGGAAGTCCTGGCTTACGGGACCGCGGTCCTGGTGGAACCCATTCAGCAGTCATGAACCAGGAGCAATCGGTCCGCATCCTGGAGTGGACGTGGATTGCATTCGGTTTATATTGGCTGATCGCTGCGCGCCGAGTGAAAGCGGCTCGGACCACTGAATCGCCTGCGTACCGCGTCTTCCGCCTTCTTCTCCTGGCAATCACCTTCACATTACTGTTTGCGAGATGGATTGCAGCCGGCTTTCTGGGGCGACACGTTTTCCCGCAAAAACAATTCCTCTCCTACTTCGGATTTGCCTTGGCACTCGCCGGGATGGCGCTCGCAGTTTGGGCGCGCGTCTCGCTCGGCGAATATTGGAGCGACAAAATCGTTCTTAAGGTCGACCATCAACTGATCCGCTCTGGCCCTTATGCCCGAATGCGTCATCCGATTTATTCCGGAGTATTGCTCGGGGTGGCAGGAAGTGCATTCGTGGTCGATGAATGGCGTGGGGTGCTGGCGTTTTTATTGCTCCTGACGAATTACACGGTCAAGGCAAAGCGGGAGGACATGATTCTAGCGGAATCATTTCCGATAGATTTTCTTGATCACAAAAGAAGCGCGGGTTTCTTATTGCCCCGCTTTTGGCCGAAGAAATAATCACTTGGGCGAGAACGGTTCGAGGGCAGAATTCATCGCTGTGGCCGGCACCACGTGCTTAGCCTTTTCCACTTCCAGCCACTTGCGTATCGCCGGAAGCGCAGCCCGGGTAGCCTCTTCGCCAATCTCAACCAGCGCGGCGCTGCGGCCGAAGTCATCATAGCGATAGCCAGTGACATCGGGTTCAATCACCAGATCGGCGCAGCTACGGGCCTGCGCGCAATTCACGTCCTGAGCAATCGAGAAGCATTGCCCGATGACGTCAAATATATGGCGTGGTCCCTCAGTATTGTTCCAATGGCTGCGCAAACTGACGGCCAGAACTTTATCGGCGCCCATGTCACGCGCGGGCCTGGTGGGCAACGAATGAGCGAGCATGCCGTCGACCAGCAGACGGCCGTTAACTTTGACTGGCAAAAAAACTCCAGGGTAAGCGCAACTGGCGCGCACTGCGTCGACCAGCGGGCCGGTGCGGAACACCACGCCTTCGCCAGAGCCGAAATCAGTCGCCGTCACAGCGAGCGGGATTTGCAGTTCCTCGAAGGTGTGGACTTTTAGAATCTTCTTCAGAAAAGTGATCATCCGCAGGTTGGTGGCAAAACCATAGCGCGAGAGCGTCCAGCGAGCCAGATCTTTGAAGCGGACGCGGGCGGCGATTTCTTTTAATTCGGCTGGCGAAACTCCACTGCAGTAGGCGGCGCCAATCAGCGCGCCCACGCTGGTTCCGGCCACGAACTTAACGGGAATTCCTTCCTGCTCGAGGACACTCAGCACGCCGACGTGGACGATGCCCCGGGCAAAGCCTCCGCCAAGCGCGAGGCCAATAGATGGAATGGAGGAATCGACTGCCTGAACCGGCAAGCCGGAGATGGTGCGTCCAAAAGCCCGCACCGACCGCACGATTTTTTGTAAGCCCCTTATGGCCACAATGGCCTCCGGTCGCAAACCTTACTTACAGCAACTTAGATGCCGCTTCATCCCGGCGGACTTCACTCAGGTGCGGCTGGAAGTTACCGTAGGTCCTAATATCTACAACACGTGACGAACCTGTTTGTTTCCTGCTAATTTGGGTCGATGTTACGAGAGATTTCATCTGGAGGGGTGCTGGTGCGGCCTACCGCTGAGGGCTGGGAATTGGCGGTTATAGAGCCGCAAAGAGAGGCACCGATTGTCGGGAAAAGTGACAAAAAAGGTCACAAAGAGGTACTTGCGCTTCCGAAAGGCTTGATCGATCCCGGCGAAAAGCCCGCCCAGACGGCGGTTCGCGAGGTCCGCGAAGAGACCGGGCTAACTGGTAGTATTCTGGCGAAACTCACGGATATCAAATATACGTACGTTCGCACCTGGGGCGACAAGCAGAAGGTCTTCAAGATTGTCAGCTTTTACCTTTTGAAATATGAATCGGGAACGATTGACGATGTTTCAACCGCCATGCGGATCGAAGTGAAGCGCGCGCAGTGGATCCCGCTCGAAGGCGCGGAACGAAGGCTGGCTTATCGCGGCGAGCGGGATGTGATCCGGCTGGCGCGCGAGTATTTGAAATCACATTCAGTGGAGGAGAAACCCTGATGGCGCGTACACCCCACCCTGAACACCACTTCACTTCAGGTAATTTTGTTCGCGACATGGTGATCGGGATGTCGGACGGGTTGACGGTCCCATTCGCCCTGGCGGCGGGGCTTTCGGGCGCAGTAGCAAATACGCGCTTGATTGTGATCGGCGGACTGGCGGAAATCGCTGCCGGATCGATCGCTATGGGGCTTGGCGGCTACCTGGCGGCGCGGGGTGATGCGGAACATTACGAGCAGGAACGGGCGCGCGAGTATCGGGAGGTCGAAGAAATTCCCGAGCAGGAAAAAGCGGAGGTCAGTTATGTGTTCCAGGAGTACGGACTGACTGCGGAACAGAGCAAGCCGATCGTGGACGCGTTGAGCAAGCGAACCGACGCGTGGGTGGATTTCATGATGCGCTTCGAGCTTGGGTTGGAGGCGCCTGATCCGAAGCGGGCGGTCACCAGCGCAGCGACCATTGCCGGGGCGTACATTGTTGGCGGGTTGATTCCGCTTTCCCCGTACATCGTGCTGGGCAACGCTGTTCGAGGATTAATATTTTCGGCGATCGTTACGCTGGCTGCTCTGGGTATTTTCGGATACATCAAAGGCAAATACACTGGCGCGCGGGCGGGCAGGAGTGCGTTTCAGACAGTGATTATCGGAGGCGTGGCAGCGGCGGCGGCGTTCTTGCTGGCAAAGCTGATTGCGTAGAGACGATGTTCGGCAATGAATTTTGTATGGTCGCGAACCTCTGGGAACCTGGCTTATCTCTTTCCTTAAATTTGTTTTCCGCCGATCATTGATGGATGAGACGGGCAGTAATCTTTTTCGTTTTAATACTTGGCATTTGTCCCAGATCGTTCCCACATACTCGCAAGATCGTTCATCATGCGGTCGATCCTCTCTATGGTTTGGCGCTGGCTGCGGCGAACCGCTTTTTGCGCGCCTGGCAGGACCAGGATCAGGAAACGGGAATCATGATGCTGAGCGATAGCGCGCGGCAGAGTCTTTCTTCCGATAAGCTCCAAAGTTTTTTTTCGCCGGGCCCGGATGCGGCCTATGAAATTACGCGCGGGAAGCGGGTGAACTCTGCAGCCTATGAATTTCCAGTGGTTCTATTCGGCGCCTCTGCCGCACCATCGCGCCCGCGTGTTTGCACGGTGATTGTTACGCGCAGCGGGAAAAACGACTGGGCGGTCGAAAAGCTTCCTTAAGAGGCTCAGTATTGTTTCACTCTGTGTTTGTTCCTCTGTGAAACTCCGTGCCCTCTGTGGTTGAGCTTTTCGGTAAGTCTTTACCACAGAGAGCACAGAGGTTCCGGAGAAATTCCACAGAGGGAAGCGGAATGTAGCCGAAGAATTCCTCTTTGTGGTCTACTGAATAACTGCATTACGGCCATGAAACGAATCCATAAAATTGCAATCCTGGGCGCCGGTACTATGGGATCGCGCATTGCTGCGCACGCGGCTAATGCCGGCATTCCAAGCCTGCTTCTCGATATCGTTCCCCCCGGCGCTGATTCGTCTTCGCGCAATAAGATCGCGGCCGCCGGCCTGGAGGCTGCCCGCAAAGCCAAGCCGGCGGCGTTCTTTGAGGCCTCGCTGGCATCATTAGTCACGCCGGGCAATTTTGAAGACGACCTAAAGCGGGTGGCGGAAGCGGATTGGATCATCGAGGTGGTCATCGAAGACCTGGAGATCAAGCGCGACCTGCTTAAAAAAGTGGAGCAGTTCCGCAAACCGGGAACGATTATCACTACCAACACCAGCGGGCTTCCAGTGGCGAAGAT
>JBOGLH010000121.1:0-2835 GCA_050746025.1 Terriglobales bacterium
CACATGGATTGTTACCGCAATCTACAGGATATCAAGCGCGCCTTCCTCGACTTCATGGACCGGGTGCCCTTCTACGGAATCGTCGTCGCGTGCAACGACGATCCCATGCTGCGCAGCGTTCTGCCGAAATTGAAGCGACGGATGGTGAGTTACGGAACGCGCAAAGGCTCGGACTTTCGAATCACATTGAAGAAAAGTTCGGGGGGTGTCGAGCGTCCTCGTGCGGTTCAGACTGCACAGGCGACGCCCCTATCCCCACAAGTCAGTTCGTTCTCGGTGGCATTCCGCGACAAAGACCTTGGTGAATTTCGCCTTCACGTGCCGGGACTTCATAACGTACTGAACGCTACGGCGGCGGTTGCGGTTGGCATTGGATTAGATATTCCTGTGGCGCAGATTCAGGAAGCGCTGGAAAACTTCCGCGGGGTGGACCGCCGTTTTCAGGTGCGCGGGCAAGTCACGGGAGTGACGGTGATCGACGACTACGGCCATCACCCTACCGAAATTCGCGCCACGCTAGCCGCATCGAAGCAATGCGGCTACCGCAAGATTCACGTCATCTTCCAACCGCATCGCTACACCCGCACGCGCGACCTGATGGATGAATTCGCGACCGCATTCGGCGATGCCGACTCCCTCCAGGTTTTGGATATTTATGCGGCGAGCGAGCAGCCGATCGAAGGTATTACGGCGGAGCTTTTGGCGCACCGAATCAGCGCAACGGAAACCGCGTCGGCAAAATACGCCGCGTCGTTTGACGATGCAGTCCTCGCCGCCGTTGAGACCGCACAAGAAGGGGACATGATCCTGACACTGGGCGCCGGATCGGTGTCGCAGATCGGGCCCCTGCTGCTGGAAAAGCTCGTTTCTTTAACGACGACACCAGTTCATTAATTCGGTCCGCCTCAGTCGCGGAGCGACGTAATTTAAATAGCCCAGCACGTGAGTGCTGGGTCAAGGAGCAGGCCAATGTGAGTCCCCGCAGGGGACGGCATGCGTCAGTTTTGGCACAGTTCTCTTGCGCGCATCCGGTTTGGTTCACCTGTGCCGTCCCCACGGGGACTCGTTTCTGTCCTCAGCTTTCACAGACTTACCGTCGTGGGCTAATTAGATGTCGTCGCTGCGCGACTGGGCGCTTCTTTGTAACGAGCTGCCCTAACCCGAATGCCTGATGTGCATCACGTCCCCGTCCTTCACGATGTAGTCTTTGCCTTCCAGGCGCAGCGTGCCTTTGCCGCGGGCGTTGGCTTCTGAGCCGGCTTCGAGGAGTTGGTCCCAGGCGATGGTTTCGGCGCGAATGAAGTGCTTTTCGAGATCGGAGTGGATGGCGCCGGCGGCCTGAACCGCGCGGGTGTTGACTGGGATCGTCCAGGCGCGACATTCGTCTTCGCCAACAGTGAAAAAAGAAACCATGCCCAGAAGCTCGTAAGTTTTTCGAATGAGGCGGCTGAGCCCGCTCTCCGTCAGTCCGTAGCTGGAGAGGAATTCGGCGGCATCGGAGTCGCTCATTTCGGCAAGCTCGGCTTCGACTTTTCCGCAAATTGCGGTTGCGCCCGAATTTGGCCGAGACGCAACTTCGCCCAGTTTGTATTTCTCGACCGCATTCTCTAAATCTTTTCCCAGCTCCGTGCTCTCGCCGATGTTCAGCACGTACAGAATCGGCTTCTCGCTTAAGAACATGAAACCGCGAAAGCGTTTCTTGTCCTCGGGCGTCATTTCCATTTCGCGCAGCGGACGCTCGCCTTCGATCTGAGATTTGGCGCGCTTGAGCAGTTCGAATTCTTTTTCCAGATCGGCAGAGCGCATCTTCTTCAAATCTTTTTCCACGCGCTCAATGCGTTTTTCAATCTGCCCGAGGTCGCTGACCATGAGATCGAATTCAACGTTCCTGATATCGCGCAACGGATCGATCGGGCCGGCGTGCGGAATGGAATCGTCCTCGAAAGCCCGCACCACGTGGGCGATGGCATCCACGTTGCGCAGATGGGTGATGTAGCCGGATTCCTTCAGGGCGTCCTGACCAATGGCGCCGAGGTCAACATACTCAACCGCAGCGTGAGTCAGCTTCTTGGGATTGCATTGCGCGGCCAGGCGGTCGAGCCGGTCGTCGGGAACCTTGGCGACGCCGATGTGGGCGTCGCGAGGATTGGTCTTCGCAGAGGAAATCGAGGCCTTGGTGAGGATGGTGAATAAAGATGTCTTGCCTACCTGAGGCAGGCCGATGATGCCGGTTTTCATAGTGCAGCTTTTAGCTGTTAGCTCCTGGCTTTTAGCTTTTCAGGGATTGTCCTCGGCAGTCGAGGTGAACTAACAGGATAAATGATTTTTTAAATTGCCAGTTGGTGGCCGAGTCCGCCAGTTTCTGACAGATTTACTCTGTGGCTGTTCCTCTGTTAAACTCAGTGTCCTCTGTGGTAGGAAAAAGCTTGAACCACAGAGAACACTGAGTTTCACAGAGGAACAGCCACAGAGAGATTTCGATTTAGCTACGATCGCGCTCTTGAAAAACGGCGGGCAACTGAGTATAGGACAACCAGTCCGAGCACGAGGACGGCCGTCTCGAAACGAGTCGACCATGCATGCAGGGCATCGAATTGCGCGCGCATGTGATTATCCGCAGGCAGCGCCGAGATTTCGCCCACTGTGATTCGCAGGACATCCATGCGCGGAATGATCCAGAATTGCGAAATTGCGGTGAGCGCCAGCATGAGGATGACGAGAATTTGGCTGAGTGCAAATACTCGAGGTCTTCCCACGGTCACGCGGTTGTCGATCATCGAACAGACCAGGAAGACAATTCCCGCACTGATGCCCATCCAGTGCAGATCAATCAAC
>JBOGLH010000122.1:0-8879 GCA_050746025.1 Terriglobales bacterium
ACCCCGTCATGCGGGTAGTCGATATGTACTTTCACAGCATCGGTCTTGAAAGCCCCTGGATCGTCGATCAGGAGTAGTGATTCCGACCCTTACCTCTTGCGCAGAGTGTAACCTCTTGGGAACATCACCACTCCGACCTTATTTTTGTCAAAATCGTAAGTGATCTTCAGCAGATGGGGAGGAACCATCATCTCATCCGAGAGTTTTTCCTCGAATTTGCCAAGCTGCATGGCGCGGTACTCCGTCTTTCCTGGATCTTCCGCGAACACCTCATCCTCCATCCAGAGAATGTCCGTGCCGCCAATATGAACGGACTTTATGGTCGGGCTACTGGCTTTTTTCCCGGACGTGACCACGTCCACCGCTACATGGTGCTTCTTTCCGGGTATGGAGTAAAACCGGTTTGCGTAAAGGAGCAGGCATTCTGAAATGAAGTCAAAGCTGCCGGACAGCTCATCGAACTGTTGTAGGCGGAAAACTTCTGCGAATCGTTCCGTCTTAAGGGTCCTGCGCAACTCTCCCTGGGGGTCGAAAAATACCTCGAACAACATCCCGTCAAGCAGAGCCTTCCGCTTATCCTCCGCAAGGCCATTCGTTTTGGCTAGGAAATTCTTAATGTAGGCGTTCGCGCTGTTCGCGCAGCCACACGCTGACTGATAAATATTCCGTCCGATCACAAACAGCGAATCGGTTGAATACTTACCCGCCTGCGACGCGCCGAAGGCATCGATCGCGGGGTTCTGCTTCGGCCAGGTATGGGTTTTAAGGCTGGCTATCAGGCCGTGCGAGCTTTTCGTAGTGTCGAGCACAAAGAGACCATCAGCAAGTGCCGTGCGTGAATACGCATCAATGCGCGCGCCGAGACTGAGATTGAAATAGAACTCCCCTGATAAGGACGTATGCTCCCAGGAAGTCTGCTTTTGCTTGGTTATTGTGCTTAGCGTATTGCGCACCCGCTTGAACATCTCCTCAATGGACGAGTCGGGAGTGTCGATGTGCCGCAGGAGAGCTTCCGTGTACGCTCCGTTCTTTCCCCGGCCATCGCTTGCCACTTCCCCCGGAGACGTAGCGAAGGCGATCAGCGTTCCTTTTGGCGCGTAGATGGGGGCAAGCCCGCGCAGCGCCGAAGAACGATTCCATGCTCTTTCAAAAGGATTATTACGGCAGGCGTCAAGGATGATGATATTCGTGGACGTTCTCGACTTCTCCATTAGCTCGATGACCTTGTTGAGCGCGAGCGAGGAATATTTTGCGTCCGTCTCGTCCGAAAAGTCCGTGTCAATCGCGTTGAGGTAGTTGTCTCCGTCAATCTGCATCCCGTGGCCCGCAAAGAAAAAGAGCCCTACATCGTTGCCCTTGAGATTTTTCTTGAAGGACTTCAGGGCGAGGTCCAGCTCTTTGTTCGTGCAGTCAATTTTCTTAATGACGGAGAACCCGCAACGCTCCAGGCGCTCCGACAGATTATCCGCGTCGTTCTTGGGATTCTTGAGCTTCGCGCCAGCCGGATAGTCCGCATTGCCAATCACGAGGGCAGTGAGTTTCCTATCCATTTAGATGCCTATCCTCTCCACCTCGTCCAGATTCACATCACTGTCACGCCGGTCGTAAAGACCCGTCGTGCTCGAGGACTCGTGCGCGCCTATCGCTATGCAATTTCCAGCTTACCGCTGTTCTTAAGGTACGCCGTGATGCCCGTTGCTCGAAATCTGTGGTTAAAAATTCTAGTCTGAATGCCTGTGGCACATGGCCGACTACAAGCCAGTCGAAGAGCATACGCAGGGGCCGCGAGATGATGTTGCCTCACTGTCGGCTTGGAATGAGTCCGCTGCAACTCCTCGATATACGCCGCCGCGTGAATCGGTTCTATCTTTGCTAGGTCGAATAACCGGCGTCCCTCGCCCCACTCTGAAAACCTGCGCGCAGCCTTGTAATACGTCCACCGCGTGTTTCGGTTGCGAATGTTTACCACGAAGAATTCCAGAACCGGTCTGCCGCTTTCGGCTCCAGCACGAATAGTGCTGGTCGGTTCGAAAAGGCACTCAGTAGTACCGACAAGTCGGCATGGCACCACGTTTGCCGCCACGATAAGCGTCCCGGTCCGGATGGGACGTCCCATGCGCGATTCCGGGTAGCAATTCTCTGAAGCTTTCGAGGTGCCGAGCAGTGGGAGTGATTCGTTTCGTCCGGGCGTTAAGTGTGGAACGCGGCTGGCGTACGTTTTTCCCAAGACTTAGGTGCCTGTGATAGCCTTGCTTCGGGCCATCTGTTGCAGTCCTTCTCTCGGAGGATTTAACGCGCCTACATGATTACCGCTGCCGACTTAGCCCGGCTGAAGATAAAACGAACAATTTTTCACGATGTGCCCAACCGCCCCAAAATCCTCGAAACCAAAGTGATTCTTGCCGATCTGGAAACAAAGATCGACGTGGGTAAGGCGAGGATCCTTTATGACCGCATCACCCAGGTGCTCGGCTCTAAGCACGCCTACACCATGCACTTTTCTCCAGCCCCCGCCACAAAGGTGCCTGATGAAGTCAGGGCCTTCACCAGCAAGGACCGCACCACGGAAGAGTTCATAGCGATGTCCAGGGAATTGGCCAACTATCTATTTGCCCAGCACACAGGCGCTACCTCGCCGGGATTGCTCTGTGTGATGGAGGTGGCAGTGGGCCAGAAGCGCGGGATCGCAGTGCTAAAACTGGAGCGGCAGGAAGGTGCTGAGATTAAGTTTAGTGGCGAGGAGGGTAAGCGCGTTTTCGATTTCGATGTGCTGGAAAACCTGATTCTGACTGACAAGACTCGCCTTTTCAAAAGCGCGTTATTCGTGCGTAAAGGGTCTGGTGACGACGACTTCGATTCACACGGTTGCGATAGCCAAGGGCCAGGCACCAGCGAAGATGTCGCCCGGTTTTGGTTAACTTATTTGGGCTGCCAGTTGGCAGAAGAACCAAGGGTTAGCACTCGCAAGTGGTTTGACGCTTCGTTGGCATTCGCCAATGAAGAAATCGGCGACCCAGTCCAGATGAACGATTTTTATGAACACATTCATTCTGAACTGAAATCGAATCGCCGAAACGTGTCGCCGAAACAGTTCATCGAAGACTACGTGCCTGCTCCCCTTAGGGTGCCGTACAAGAAATTTCTGGAAGAGCATCGGGTTTCGTTGCAAGCGTTCAGCAAGGACGTTTCGGAAATCAAAACACGCCTACGCAAGAAGGCGTTCCACACGTCCCATGGGATCAGCGTCACAGTTCCAGAAGAAGAAGAAAATCTGGTCAAGGTTAAAGCTGATCAGATTGTGGTGCATGACAACTTGGTGAGCGTCGATCACAAATGACGACGCTAGAGGAGGCACGGAAACTTTGGCTGAAAGAGCAGCCCGCCTACAGGGAGTTCGGAATTTACTTGGCGGACAAACTCAAAGCAGAGATCCGCCGCCAGGGAATCCTGGCTGATGTAACTAGCCGCCCCAAAGACATCGACAGCGTGATCAAGAAGTTGATTTTGAAACCAGAACATACCTATGAATCCCTCGGCGACAAGACTGGTGTTCGTGCAATCGTGCGTTACAAAGACGAGATCGCTCCCGTTTTGAAAATTGCTAAGCGCCTGTTTCAGCGCGGCGATCCCGAGAATACTTCTGGCCGACTGAAGCCAAACACTTTCGGCTACTTGAGCGTTCATGCAGATGTGAGGCTCCTTGCTGGCGATGAGCAGATCTCCAAATTTCCTTCCGGCAAATTTGCTGCGGAGTTGCAGGTGCGCACATTGGCACAGCATCTGTGGGCTGAAATGGCGCATGATTCCATTTACAAGTACGATGCCCTTCTCGAGCCGCTACCCAATCCGCTACAACGTCGCATCTATATACTGGCGGGAGTGGTAGAGTTGGCGGACGAAGAGTTCAATCAGATCGAGAGAGAGATGCCATCTGTGGCTGAGCTCAGTGTGCTGAAGTCGCTGGAACGGCATTATTTCAAACTGACCGTTCGTCGCAGCGATCCACAGCTGTCGCTGGATGTGATTCGCCTCTTGGCGCCTCTATACGAACAAAAAACACCGGCGCAGATCATCGAGCATCTCAATGAATTTTTCACTAAACACGAAGACGTTTTGCAGGACGTTTACGGCAAGGCGGAGGAAATGCCTGATCGCAGCGTATTTCTGTTTCAACCCGAAGCGCTGATGATCTATGACCGATTGGAAACAGACTCGCTGGCCGTCCGTGAGGCATGGAGCGGCCACTTCCCAGACCGCGAACTGGAGAGAATGGCCAACGTTTTCGGATTCTCCTTCGACTAGCTCGAACTTTCAAGAACAGACGGCAAAAGGTCCATATACCTGAGGCGATGTGCTTGTCTGGCCTAACCAGCTTAGCGCCTCACGATCTTCGTCGCACCTGCTCCCGGCTTTGCCATGGTTGTGGAGGCGAACTCGAACAGATTCAGTTTCTGCTGAGCCACGCTTCAGTGCAAACAACCGAGCGGTACATCGGAAGCAAAAGAAGCTTCAAGATGCGGTGAATTATCGACTCGGAATTTCAGAGTTAGTGAGGCCGCCTGAAGGGTTTCACGCGCTGGCTGTTTCGCGCTATTAGCGATAGCGTCCTTTATCATTCATGACCCGGATGAGCCTGAGTAACTTCTTGCGAAGGCCTGGACTTCAAATCCGGCACACAACTGGCGGACAGCCAACTCGAAAAGATCAAGTTTCACATGCGGACGAGAGAGCATCCGACTGATCGGCCGTCAGTCACCCATCCTGGTTGATCCTTTTTCGCCATTGCACCACCAGTGTGTTGCTTGGATATTGTCTGAATGATCGTCTCTCCATGCTCCTCCCATCCCTTTGGGTTCTTTGTGATCAGGAACGACATCGTTGTAGTCGGTGAATTCCTCGTGGCAAATTGCGCAGATTCCGCTCTGCTGCGCAATCTTCCTGTCTAGTAGTTTCCGCATTTCGGCCGGTGACCGCAGTTCTCGATAACCCCTTGGGTGATGAGGATCCTCGACACGCTGCACACCAAGCCGGATCAGCCTGGGTCTGCTCGGAACATCTTCTCGACCACAGCAACACAGCGATTTATGAATGGGACATCGTTGGTTGCGCCGAAGCCTCATGGGGTTCCTCCTGAAGCGATTGGGTGAAACTTGTTGGGTTCGTAGACATTAAGATGGGGCGATCTCTCGACTCGGCAGACTGTTACAATTCGTGCCCGAGGAAAACCATCCTGAACCTGACTATCGTGGTTCGACAGTTGAAAAAGGAAAGGGACCTAGCACACAAAAGACTGGAGCATCTGGACACTGATTTGAACGTACTGTCCGGTCTCGTCGGCCCGCGCCAAGGTGGTCAGACACCGCGGACGAAGCGAAGGACTGTGTCCTTGTCCGCCCGCAAACGAATCGCTGCCGCTCAACGCGCGCGTTGGGCGAAATGGAAGGCAGCCAGGTCAACGAAATGAGAAATGAGAAGCGGCAATTCCTCCCAATAGCCTCACCTTGTGAGGCGGCAACGAGACGTGAAGGTACTGGGTCAGTTTCAATTTCCACACCCTCGCTTTAGCATCCCGAAATATGGCATCATGGTTGCCGTGGTACAGGATAAGCCAACCTCCGAAGAGCTTCGACTTGAAGCCGAGAGGTTGCGGAAGACGGCAGACAAGTTGATAGAATACGCGGCCACGCTCATTGCCAAGGCAACCGAATTGGAGAAGGAAATAGCACGTCTAAACAGCGAGCATCCCAACAAAAGCAGGGCTTCATGACAGTCGGCAAAGGAAAGCGTCCACGTGATTCAAACCAGCTTGCCAAGTGGATTGTAGATCGCTCCACCGACGAGATGCCAGAGCCGGAACGCGAGCCTGCCGCCAGCAGTAGCACCACAGTCCCGCCTCACGTTTCTGATTACATGGCCGCCATAGGCCGCAAAGGTGGCCAGATCGGCGGGAAGCGTCGGCTCAAGACCATGACGAAGGCGGAACGCTCCAAAGTGGCTGTAAGAGCCGCTAAGGCGCGTTGGAAAAGAACCAAAGAACGAAGCTAAGCGCCAATTCAGAGTAACTCGCTGGAAGCGTAAAGTGGACGATTTCTGGAGCGCAGAACTGCAACGAATCCACTGATCTTGCGTTTCTCTTCGCCGTACATCAATACCTTTGTCATTCGCTTCTCAGACACCAAATCATAGGTGTCTGACAACGCGTGGCAGACCTGCTTAATTGGTTGCTCATTGTCTGAGCGACCAATTAAATACACGGTTTCCATATTGCGATCGAGGCCAGTACGCACAAAATTTACATAGGGGGAGATGGACTGGATTAGCTTGAAAGGCTTCCCAACAATTACGACAGCAAATCGGCAATATTGCTGCACAAAATTTAAATCCGTTCGCTCATCTCCAACTTTCCTTAATGCCAGAGTTTTTAGGAATTCAACGAGTGCTTTAACCTCGGTCACGATCTGCTGGCTTTTTCGATTGCCGAATATCTTCTGGCCTAGGTAGTCCATTTCCTGAAGAAACACAGGAAAGAACAATCCGCCTGTGGAAATAACATCAAAGTTATCGAAATACTCCGCAACCCGTTCCGAGCTCTCATCAAGATGTGGATGCAAGTATTCTTCGAGAAAGTGGTCTACAACCTCAGGTTTTTGTTCTCTGAAAATCTCTGTGCTGACGAATAGATCGATCGCGCGACCTTGGGGAGGTGATATGTACCGCTTAGCTCGATACAGAAGAGATGTTGATACAAATAAATAGACCGCCTTAACGAATGTCTCATGATGAGGGTCGTTGCGCTTGACGCGTACTACGACGCGGTCAGCCTCGATGAACGCTTGGCGCTTTTCATCAGCGTCCACCCACTCCAGTTTTACGCCCTTGACTTGGAATCCTGGCATTTCCTTGGAGTGCTTCTTGATGAACTCGTTCACGCTCCCCTGGAAATCGTGCTGTACATATCTCTTGTGCGCGAAACGAAGGCCGAGCCGAACCTTTATGACTAACTGCCAAAAAAGGGCCAGCCATTTTTCTACTTTCTCTGGATTTGCGAGGATTGCTGTGACGATGACAGCGACCGTCACACCGCTGCCGAGCAAAAAAGCGACTGCGTGGCTAAATAGCTGCGCCATGCCCTTTTCGGGCTACTTCGCCCTGCGGATTGGCTCCATCCCCATGATTGGCTTGCTCACGACCGCGCAATTCTGAGCGGTGTTGGGCAAGGAGCGCAAGACACCCTGGTCTATCGCAGACGAATTTTATGTCACCACTCTCAGGGAACACGGCGACAAGGTTTTCCATCGTCACAGTCCCTCGGCAAAACTTGCACCTCGCTTCGCCGTTCACGACCTGCGAGAGCACACCTAGCCCTGCCAAGAATTTCGTCAGATCGTCGTCATGCACTGCGGAAATAACGCTTTTGGTTGCCATCGAAATTCCTTACATAGTCTACAACTTTAAGCAGTAGGTTTGGATGCAATAATTTCTGACTGGGTGTACTTTTTATGCTTTAGATGCTAAAGCAGCTATAGTATAAGAGTCAATATGAATCGCTTTAGACATTGCAACCCAGTCCAGAGTGATTAGCTGCCTTCTGATTATCTGGTTGCTTCAGCAAGCCCCAATAGGTAGTGTGAAGTGGTGCCCCGACCGTCATTCCCCAAGACGCTCCGCCAGTTTCAGTCCGACTTTGCGACGGAGGAAGCCTGCCAGCGGTATTTGTCAGCTTGTCGTTGGCCGGATGGGTTCACTTGTCCCCGATGCGGGCATGGCAAAGCCTACGAGTTGGTGAACCAGCGGCGCCACCAATGCGGCAAGTGTCGCTACCAGGCTTCGCTGACCTCTGGCACTATCCTTCATCGCACGAAGATTGCGCTGACCCATTGGTTCTGGGCGGCGTATCTGATGACCACGGACAAGCGTGGCGTGTCCGCCTTACTTCTGCAGCGTCAACTGGGCCTGACCTGCTACGAGACCGCATGGATGATGCTGCACAAGCTACGCCGGGCCATGGTGAATACGGCCAGGGAACCTTTGCGCGGCGAGGTCGAGGTGGATGATACCTGGATCGGCGGGGAGCAGGCGGGACTCCGGGGAAGCCGACAACTCAAGGAACGGCGGGCGGCTCTGGTGCTAGTGGCGGTCGAAAAGCGTGGCCGAGCTTCCGGTCGAATCCGCATGAGTGTGATTCCCGACTTCAAGGCGGTCACAATCCGCTCGTTCCTCACGCAGAACGTCACCGCCGATTCCACGATCTATACGGATGGCCTGAAAAGTTTCTCTAGTCTGTCGGAGGCCGGCTTTAAGCATGTCGTTCGCAACCAACCTCTCTGGTCGGAGCTACGAAAAGGCGCAAAATCCGCGGTCCCGCTGGCGGATCGCGCGATTGGCAACCTGCAACAGTGGCTGATCGGCACCTACCACGGAGTGAGCAAGGCCCAACTGCAGATCTACCTGGATGAATTTGTCTTTCGGCACAACCGCCGGAAGACGCCGGCGGCTGCATTTCAAACACTCCTTGGTTTCGGAACTGGTCGCACATCAACTGTCTACGAGCAGATTCGGGGAGCAAGGGATCTCAACCCCAACCTATTGGGGCTTGCTGAAGCAACCAGATAATCAGAAGCTGCCTAGGAGCTTGTTGAAATATCCTTCACGCGATGTGCGGATCATTCGATGAACCGCACGGTCAGGCTGAGTTTCGTTACTTGACCTTCCGATCTGCTGCGGATGGCCGCGGAGCAGAAGGTTGGGTCGCTGACTTCATGCGCTCTGCGCCCGCAGTTTCGGGATACGGATCAGGTTGAAGGCCGCGCAACTGAACACGAACAGCCAGTCCACCTTCGCCAGACCACGCAGTTTCACCTTCTTTAAGGGGCCGATCT
>JBOGLH010000123.1:0-43232 GCA_050746025.1 Terriglobales bacterium
CCTCGCAGATGACTACATATAAAGAGAAACCAAGTACGCTGAATTCAGGGCACTGGTTTTGCAATCCGGCAACGCACTTGGCGCAGTGGTTGCAAAAGTGCATGGGCGCTAGCAGCACGCGCTGGCCGACGGTGAATCCGTTTACGTACTCGCCAATCTCCACGATTTCACCGGCAATGTCGCTGCCGAGTATGTGCGGCAACTTTACGCCGGGCAGTCCTTTGCGCACCCAGATGTCGAGATGATTCATGGCGCAGGCTTTCACCCGCACCAGCACTTGATCTTTGCGCGGCTGCGGATCAGGAACGTCTTCGTAGCGGAGCACTTCGGGCCCGCCAAATTCGTGAATGCGGACAGCTTTCATGGAAGTTCACCAGCTTGTGGAGTAAACGGCAAAGATACGATACGGACCCGGTTCAGAGTTGTTAAATGCCCCGTCGTTTACAAGCGTGTACGCCTCGTCGAAAGAAGGCAAGAGACAGTGCGCATTTGTGCGAATTTCTTCTGCCATCGAATTGCAGGAGAGAGGAGAGCACTCGGGGGTTGTTCTCGCGGTAAAATTAACTACATCGAACCCTCCAAGGACTTTGGCGGATCGCCCCATCACATCTGTTCGGAATGAAGCTTCTGGTTCAAACTGCAGCCAGTTCTCACCGTCGAATTCTTTTTCATAGACCTCGTAATAGAAGAGTGAAGTGCCACTCAAATCGATTCCATTCTCCTGAGCAACAGATCGGATCAGATCTGGCGAGTTAAAGAACCAGTACCCATTGTGCTTCCAGTAATTAATGTAATCTGCGAAATCCTCAGAAACGCAGCCACTCACCGAATAAACATCACTGACCTGTAATGCCCGGAGCCAGTCAGGTCTCTTCGAAACGCGTTTCGCCATGTATCCCGCAGGGATCATAACAGTGGAATAAAATAATAATTGATGGACATTTACGAAGAGATCGTTCAGCTAAGGCGAACCGGCCGACGCGGCGCCGTCGCGACCATTGTGAATGTGCGCGGGTCGGTCCCCTCATTTGAAACCGCCAAGATGCTGGTCCGCGATGACGGCTCAATTGTCGGCACGGTCGGCGGTGGGTGCGTGGAAGCAGAAGTCTGGCAGGCGGCGCGTGAAGTTATGGAAAACGAGCGGCCGCGCACGCTGACCTTCAATCTCAATCAGAATCCGAAGTACGACACCGGCCTGGTATGCGGAGGAACGCTGGATATTTTCATCGAGCCAGTGCTGCCTCCGGCATCACTTTACATTTTCGGCGCAGGCCATGTGGCGCTCAGTCTGTACAAGACTGCGAAAATGGCTGGCTTCGACGTGAGTGTAGTTGATGATCGCGAAAGCTATGCCAATCGTGAACGCTTTCCAGAAGCCAAAGGGGTAATCGCTGCAGATTTCGATCAGGCGATGGCGCGGATCACTCCCAATGAAACGTCACACATTGTGATTGTGACCCGCGGACATCACGATGACATGCGAGTACTGCGCTGGGCGGTGAAAACGCAAGCCCGCTACATCGGAATGATCGGTTCAAAGCGCAAGACCATCGCCATTTTTCGGGAACTAGTAAAGGAAGGAATAGCCGAGCATCTTTTCGAACGCGTGCATGCGCCGATCGGACTCGACATCGGCGCAATCACTCCGGAAGAAATCGCGGTGGCAATTACCGCAGAATTGATTGGCGTTCGCCGCCGCGTAGAACGACCGCTTCCCCATATGAGCTGGTTTTCTTCGCGCAAGTTGGAGTCGGTTGCCCCTGATGATTTGACGCAGAACGCTCCTGAGCCTAAGCCGTAACCGCTCCCGCCTAAAAACTTAACCACAGAGAGCACAGAGTTACACGGAGAAAACCCACAGAGGAACGTCGTAGCCGCCGCCCGATTGACCATTCGAATACCCTTTAGCTCGCCCCAGCTCAGCCTGCGAATTTCTTGCTTTAGTATCGATTCTGCGAATTCACTTCTTTGTACAGAGGCAGACGCGGAGGAGCTTTGAACGAATATTTGCTTTCTGTTGTGCTGGGAATCATCGAAGGGCTCACGGAGTTTCTGCCCGTGAGTTCCACTGCCCATCTGCGAATCGCCGAATCTCTGCTGCATATTAATTTGGCCGATGGCTATTGGAAGATGTACACCATCGTTATTCAGTTAGGCGCAATTTTGTGCCTTCCGATTTATTTCCGTGCGCGCATTGCGAAATTTCTAAGCACATTTCCGCAGGGCGAAAATGGCGACCGCAACGCGCTTACTCATCCGCTTGGCCTTACGCTGATCGCCTTCATAGTGACGGCGATTCCCGCGTTTCTGCTGACCAAAGTGATCGGTAAGCATCTTGAGAGTTTGTACATCATGGGAATGTCGCTGCTGATTGGCGGCATCGTCATGTGGATCGTCGATGCGATCAATGCGCGCGCGGAAAAGCTTGGGCCAGATGCGTCCAGCCGCATTCACACCTGGAGCATGGAGGCGATGAGCCTGGGCCAGGCCATCTGGATCGGCGCATGCCAGATTCTCTCGGCAGTGTTTCCGGGAACGTCGCGGTCGATGTCGACCATTGCGGCGGGACAGATTGCGGGAATGTCGCGAGCATCGGCGCTGGAATTTTCGTTTTTTCTTTCGATCCCGACCATGGTCGTGGCCACCTGTTACGACCTGCTGAAGTCGTTGCGCGGAAAAGGCGCCAATCCGATTGGAGTTTCGCAGATCGATGCGCATGGCTGGATGGTTTTAGCGATTGGCTTCGTGATTTCATTCATTGTTGCTTATGGCGCGGTCGCGTGGTTTATGGCATGGGTGCGGAAGCGTGGATTCGCGCCGTTCGCGGTTTATCGCATCATTGTGGGAGCTTTGGTTCTGATTTATGCTGCTCGGTTGGCCTAAGAGAAATCTTTACTCTAGAGGACACAGAGAGCACAGAGGAAAGCCACAGAGGACGAACCGTGCTCCCGAATTGCTAACCTTTGCCGCCAGAGATAGTCTAAGCGGTGCACCCGAACATCGAACGGCAGATTCAGCCCCAACCCTGAATACGCTAAGACTCAAAGGAGACGTCATCATGAAGAAAATCGCGCTAGCTGTTTTATTCGTTTTCACGCTCTGCTTTATTTCATCCGCGCAGGACAAGAGCAAACGCCCCAGCCCGCCGGAACAGGCGCAGTGCAAATTCTCGGACGGGAAAACTATTACCGTGGACTATTCGAGCCCACGCGCCAAAGGCCGTAAAATTTTTGGCGAACTGGTTCCCTACGGACAAGTTTGGCGGACAGGCGCGAACGAGGCCACGACGTTCGTGACGAGCGCAGGCGTTTCAGCCGACGGCCGCGACGTTCCAACCGGCAATTACACCATCTTCACCGTTCCCGAGCAGAACAAGTGGACGCTGATCGTAAACAAGAAAACCGGAGAATGGGGAATCCCTTACAAGTATGAGTCTGAAGAACTGGTGCGGATTCCGATGTCAGTTTCCAAGACTTCCGCGCCGGTCGAGAATTTCACGATTCGATTTGACCAGGGCGGAGATTCCTGCACGTTGAACATCAGCTGGGAAGAAACTCAGGCTTCGGTGAAATTGTCGGAAAAAAAATAGGGAAAAGATTGCCGATTGTAGATCTTAGATTTCGGATTTTAGATTTTAGATTTTAAGTTGTAGATTGTAGATTTTTAAGCTTCGGATTTGGCGGATTCCCGCTTCCAGCGCAGCACGGGGTTTCGCGCGGCAGCGGTTTCGTCGAGGCGCGAAACCCTCGTCGAATGCGGAGCGCTGCGTACCATTTCCGCATCCTCTTCCACTTCCTGCGCGATCGACTGCATGGCTTCAACGAAAAGGTCCATCTCTTCTTTGGATTCGCTTTCCGTCGGCTCGATCATCATCGCGCCGGGAACGATCAATGGGAATGCCGTCGTGTAAGGATGGAAGCCGTAGTCGATCAGGCGCTTGGCAATATCCATGGTGCGCACGCCTTTTTTGGCCTGCAGTTTGTCGCTGAAGACCACTTCGTGCATGCTCGGGCTCTGGTAAGGAAGTTCGAAGGTGCCCTCCAAACCTTTGCGAATGTAATTCGCATTCAACACCGCATCTTCCGTGGTCTGGCGTAAACCGTCAGGACCGTTGGCTAGAATGTAGGCGAGTGCGCGCACGAACATTCCGAAGTTTCCGTAGAAAGAACGCACCCGTCCGATGGATTGCGGACGGTCATAATCGAAGCCCAGAGTGCCGTCGGATTTCGAGATCAGCACCGGCTTGGGCAAGAACGGCTCCAGAAATTTCTTGATCGCAACCGGGCCTGAGCCGGGACCGCCGCCGCCGTGTGGAGTTGAAAAAGTCTTGTGCAGATTCAAATGCATTAGATCGACGCCGAAATCGCCGGGCCGGACTTTTCCCACCAGCGCGTTCATGTTCGCACCGTCCATGTAAAGCAGTCCGCCCTTGGCGTGCAGAATGTCGGCAATCTTGTGGATCTCCTGCTCGAAGACGCCCAGTGTGTTCGGATTGGTCAACATGAGCGCGGCGACCTCTTCGGTCATCTGCGCTTCGAGCATCCCGGTATCAACGATGCCGCTGGAATTTGATTTCAGGTTCTCGATCGTGTAACCGACCATCGCCGCAGTCGCGGGATTGGTACCGTGTGCGGAATCGGGGATCAGGACTTTCTTGCGGGGCTTCCCTTTCGAATCGTGATGCGCGCGCACCATCAGCAGGCCGGTCAGCTCGCCGTGCGCGCCAGCCGCCGGCTGCAGCGTGATCGCGTCCATGCCGGTGATTTCGGTCAGGCATTCACTCAGCGTCTTGATGATGCGCAACGCACCCTGAGAAATTTTCTCGGGCTGATAAGGATGGCCGTTGGCAATTCCATCGAGCCGCGAAACCACTTCGTTCACCCGCGGGTTGTACTTCATGGTGCATGAGCCCAGCGGATACATTCCGAGATCGATAGCGTAGTTCCAGGTGGAAAGGCGGGTGAAGTGGCGGATAATTTCGATCTCGCTCAGTTCCGGCATTTCGCCAAGGTTTTTTCTTTCCGACTTGCCCAGCAGTTTAGAAGCGTCGACCTCCGGAACATCAAGCGGCGGCAGCTTCCACGCAGCTTTGCCGGGCGACGACTTTTCGAAAATCAGGCCTTCGTTCTGGCTGACGTTGCGGGTGGCTTTGCGCGTCATGTGCTTTGCCATTACTTTGCCACCTCTTCCATGCTGGCTTCGTCGGCAGCGGCTGAATCAGACCGTTCGCTTTCCGCGACTACTCCGACGGCGGTGTCGATCATGCTGCGCGTGGTCAGCTCAGTGCAGCACCATAGCGAAGCATTGCCGAGCTCGGGATAGAACTTTTGCAGCGGGAATCCGCCGACAATTTTGTGTCCGAGCAAACGCGAGTTGATGGCATGCGGATCTTCACTGGTGCGAACCACGAATTCGTTGAATCGGGGTGCGCCGTCGAATAACACGTTTGCGTGTTTTCCAAATTGCTGCGCGGCATAGGCAGTCTTTGCCAGGTTTTGACGGGCTAACTCTTTCAAGCCAACTTTGCCGTAAATTGTCATAAAGATATTCGCCATCAGGGCGATGAGGGCCTGGTTGGTGCAAATATTTGAAGTCGCCTTCTCGCGGCGGATGTGTTGCTCGCGAGTTGCCAGGGTCAGCACGAATCCACGTTTGCCATTGCGGTCAACGGTCTGGCCGACAAGGCGTCCGGGCATCTGTCGCACAAAAGCTTCGCGAGTTGCGATCACTCCACAATACGGACCGCCGAAGGTCAGAGGCACTCCGAAAGACTGTGCTTCCATGGCGATGATGTCGGCAGCGCGCGGCGGCTCAATAATTCCCAGTGAGATGGCTTCGGCAATGGATACAACCAGCATCGCGCCTTTGGCGTGCGCGAGTTCGGCAAGTGCTTCAACATCTTCGACACAACCGAAAAAATTCGGCGACTGAATCAGCAGGCAAGCGGTATCAGCGGTGATTGCCTTTTCCGCCGCCTTGAAGTCCAAGCGCCCGGACTCGGCGAACGGCAAAGTCGCCAGCGGCATGCCTTGATGAAATGCGTAAGTCGCCAGCACTTCGCGATATTCCGGATGAACACTGTCCGCCACCGCCACAGAACGGCGTCCGGTGAGGCGGACTGCCATCATGACGGCTTCGGCGGCCGCGGTGGAGCCGTCATACATGGAGGCGTTTGCGACTTCCATGCCCGTCAGCTCACAGATCATTGTCTGAAATTCGAAGATCGATTGCAGCGTGCCCTGCGAAATCTCAGCCTGATAAGGCGTGTAGGCGGTTAGAAATTCGCCGCGCGAAATCAGCGAATCGATAATCACCGGGCGATAGTGATGGTAAGCGCCGGCGCCAAGGAACGTCGCATGGCCGTCACCGTTCTCACGCGAGCGCTCGCGAAACCAGTCGACGATCTCGGATTCCGCCATTTGCCGCGGCACTTTCAGGTCGCGGTTCAGGCGGTATTCGGCCGGGATCGATTGGAAGAGATCATCGATCGAGCGCGCGCCCATGCTCTTGAGCATGGCTTCACGATCAGCGGGTGATTTGGGTAGGTAGCGCATAAATCAGCTATTAGCTCTTAGCCGTTAGCTTCTAGCGAAAGCGCCGATGCTTTGGCTAAAAGCTAAGAGCTAATGGCTAAGAGCTCAATGTCCACCTTCTTCGGCGACGAATTTTTCGTAGTCTGGGGCCGAGAGCAGCGAGTTCAAGTCGCCAGGATTTTTGAGCGCGATTTTAATCATCCAGGCGCTGTGCGCGTCTTTATTGATTTTTTCCGGCGCGGTTGCGAGTTCGCCATTGACTTCAGTCACCGTGCCGGAGGCAGGCGCATATAAATCCGAGACCGCCTTCACGGATTCAACGCTGCCGAAAGTTTTGCCGGCGGCAAGTTCTGTTCCGACCTTGGGCAGATCGACGAAGACGATGTCGCCGAGCGAATCCTGGGCGTAGCTGGTGATACCGATGGTGGCGGTTTTTCCGTCAGACTTCAGCCACTCGTGTTCCTTGGTGTATTTGTAATCAGCGGGAAAAGGCATTAAAACCAGCTCCTAGCTTTGAGCTTCCAGCTCTTAGCAAAATCAGCTCTTCTTTGGCTTCTTATAGAACGGCGTCGGCACCACTTTTGCTTTCACGCCTTGATTTCGAATTTCGATTTGTAATTCATTTCCGATCGCGGCAAACGCGGGCGGAACGTAAGCGAGGGCAATGTTCTTTTTCAAAAACGGAGCATAAGAGCCGCTGGTTACGTATCCGATTTCCTGGTTCTCGTTATTCAAGATGCGATAACCATCGCGCGCGATTCCGCGGTCGATCATTTCCAGGCCAATCAGGGTTCGCGTAAGCGGACTGCCTTTTGCTTTTTCTAAAGCCTCGCGGCCCACAAACTCCGGTTTGTCCATTTTGCAGAAGCGGTCGAGTCCAGCTTCCCACACATTGATGGTATCGGAAATTTCGTGGCCGTACAGCGGCAGCTTGCCCTCCAGTCGAAGAGTGTTGCGCGAGCCAAGTCCGCAAGGTACGGCGCCGAATTCTTTGCCGGCGGCTAGCACTTCGTTCCAGACGCGCACGCTAGTCTGCTCATCACTCGGGACATAAATTTCAAAACCGTCTTCGGCGGTATAACCAGTACGGGCAATCAGGATGTTCTTCAATCCACAAACTGTCCCGCGCGTGACCCAATAGAACTTCACAATGCGCAAGTCAGCGTCGGTAAGTTTGCTGAGCAGGTCAACACCTTTAGGACCTTGAATCGCAATCTGGGTAAAGTCATCGGAAAGATTTTCAACTGAGCAATCGAAGCAGCGGGTATTATCGCGGACCCAGTTGAAATCTTTCTCGCGGGTGCCAGCATTGATTACCAGGAGATATTCTTTTTCGCCGAGGCGATGCACGATGACGTCATCGACAAATGTCCCCTGCGGATAAAGCAGCGCAGAATACTGCGCCTGACCGACGGCCAATCGCGACGCGTCATTCATCGAAATATGCTGGACTGCGGCGAGAGCCTCAGTCCCGGCGAGTCGAATGTCGCCCATGTGGCTGACGTCAAAAATTCCGACGCCGGTGCGCACCGCCATGTGCTCGGCGATAATGCCTCCGCCAATCGAAGCCGGATATTCCACCGGCATATCCCAACCGTTAAAATCGACCATTTTTGCGCCCAGGGCACGGTGAGCAGCATTGAGCACGGTCTTGCGGACGACGGGTGTGGTTTCGACAGGTGACAATAGGCCTCAATCACCGGCGGTACCTGGGCGCTGGTGGGAAACTAAAGAGGCTAACACGTGGATTGCGTTGGGTTCAATTCGGCGCACGAAAGAAAATCTTTACCACAGAGAACACTGAGGGCACTGAGGAAAACCACAGAGGAAACTACGGAAACGTGCTTGTATTATTACGTCTATGGCGAAACCAGTTCCGAAGAAAGCTCGCGTGATTTCGTCGCGCGAATCTTACCGCGGCCCGGTGTTCTGGGTCAGTACCGATGACGTGCTTGAACCCACTGGAATTCGAGCAACGCGAGACGTTGTCCGCCATAGTGGATCAATCGTGATTCTCGCGGTAGACGAGAGTTCCAACAGTCCGCGTGTGCTGCTGGAAAAGCAGTATCGCCACGCCGCAGGGCGTTTTTTACTCGAACTGCCCGCCGGTCGCATTGATGAAGGGGAAAATGCCTTGCATGCCGCCAAGCGGGAGTTGCTGGAAGAGACGGGCTACTCCGCCCGGAGCTGGAAACGTGTGTTGCACTTCTGGGCCAGCCCTGGATTTGTAGCCGAAGCCATGACAATTTACCTGGCCCGCGACTTAAAGGCAGGAGCGGCACAGCCGGAAGATGATGAAGTCATCGAAATAAAGTTGGTTCCGATCAAAAAAGCCGCGTCCATGGTCCTAAAAGGAGTCATCCAAGACGCGAAAACCATTGCCGGAGTCCTTTGGCTGGACCACCAGACGAGAAAATCGTAAACAGGTAAGAACTCTGTTTCTTTGGTGATGTGAGCTTTGGCTCCTTTACATTTCTTGACTAGCGGACGCAAAATGGCAAACAGGTGGGGCCGGCGGGAAGCTCGGACCCGCAGCCTCCAGGAGAAAGTACGTGGATCGAATGAAAGGAACGGTGAAGTGGTTCAATAACGCCAAAGGATACGGGTTCATTGGACGTGATGACGGACCCGACGTGTTCGTTCACTACAGCGCCATTACTAGCGACGGCTACAAGAGCCTGCAGGAGGGCGACGCAGTTGAATTCGAAATTGTGCAAGGCCAGAAAGGTCCGCAAGCCGCCAATGTCAACAAGGCTTCCTGAAATTCTCTGGCAAGTTCTGGGCCAAAAATATAGCGCCGGTTAGCTTCCAGCATGCTTCCGCAATTCTCCAGCTCTGCGGAAGGGTGGGTGATTACAAAACTGGAACACAGCGCAGTTTCGTCAATTTTCAGCAGCTCTCGTTGAGGTTCGCGGAATTGCCGCGATCCAGTCCAGGCGCGATAATCTTCGGATGATTGGCAGACCGGAAAATTCCGAAGCCGCCCCGTACTACTTCACTTACATCAACCAGGTTCAAGGCGACAATCCAGTTCGCGTCATAGAAGCCCAGCTCCACGAGGCATTGCCAATTCTGACGGGAATTACAGAGGAGAAATCGCTTTATCGTTACGCGCCCGGTAAGTGGAGCATTCGGCAAACCCTCAGCCACGTCACCGATACAGAACGAGTTTTTGCGGTTCGGGCTCTATGGTTTGCTCGAGGCCTGGATTCACCGCTGCCGAGCTACGACCAAAATATTGCCGCGGCCGGAGCTGCCGCCGATGGCACACCGTGGGCGGCGCATGTCGAGGAATTCGGGCACGTCCGCCGGGCGAGCATTGGTCTATTCAGGAATATGCCAAAGGATGCGTGGCTGCGAAGTGGGATCGCCAGCGATAACCGGTTTACGGTTCGCGCCATGGCTTTCATCACCGCTGGGCATTTGACCCATCATTTGAAGATTCTGCGGGAAAGATATTTGTAAGCGCTACAAGGACCGCCGAGGGCGGCTGTCCTTGCGAACTTCTCCGATATGGCAATCCAGGCTGTTACGGGACGTTGCGCTCTTCTTCCGAGTAGGCGCTGGCCTGATCTAATTTCTGAACCGCTGCGGGATCTAATTTCACGCGGGCTGCCCCGAGTAGCTCATCCAGTTGCTTCACGCTGGTTGCGCTGGCGATGGGAGCTGTTATGGTGGGCTTGGCGAGCAGCCAGGCGAGAGAGACCTGAGCCGGATTCACGCTGTACTGCTTGGAGACTTCGTCGAGCGCCGCAAGAATTCGCAAGCCGCGCGGGTTTAGATATTTTTGTACCCGCGATCCTCGGCTGCGGTTTTCCAGATCTTTCTCTGAGCGATATTTCCCCGTGAGAAAGCCGCTGGCGAGTGAGAAATATGGAATCACGCCGATGTGATTTTCTCGGCACACGGTTTCCAGTTCACCCTCGAATTTGTGCCGCACGTAAAGGTTGTACTCGGGCTGCAGGCTTTCGTAGCGCGGAAGATTTTTCTCGTGACTGACCTTGAGAGCCGCCTGCAGCGTGGCTGCCTGGAAATTTGAAGCGCCAATGACGCGCACTTTTCCCGCCTTGATGAGTTCAGCATAGGCGGCAAGCGTTTCGTCGAGAGGTGTTTCAGAGTCTTCGGTGTGCGACTGGTAGAGATCGATATAGTCAGTCTGCAGGCGCGCCAGCGATTCCTCGGCTGACTGCAAAATGTGCTTTTTAGAAAGCCCCTTGCGGCCGCTCCCCATATCCAGGCCTGACTTAGTTGCGATCAATACACGGTCGCGCCTGCCGGTTTGCTTCAGCCACTTGCCGATGATGGTTTCCGATTCGCCGCCGTGATTACCGGGAATCCAATTCGAATAAACGTCGGCGGTGTCGATCGAATTGAACCCGCCGTCGACAAAGTGATCGAGCAACTTGGACGCGGATTTTTGGTCCTTTACCGTCCAACCGAAGACGTTTCCGCCAAAGATCAGCGGTGCAACCTCTAAACTCGAATTACCCAGCTTGCGCTTCTCAACTTGCTTCGTTTGCATTAATATCCTCGCGGCTGCGAATGCAGGCTGTTGTTTAGGTGCAGGACGAGCGGATGTGGTTACTAATAATTGCATTGGCAGACGATCAAAACCGGTACTTCTGAGTACAGATTTTTATTAGTCCCGGTGGAACTCGTTCTTCCCTGACTGACTATAATTATTGATTGCTCAGTCCAGCATTCCTTGTGGGCTGGGTAGCGGGCCTGCTCCCAGGTCTCAGCCATAAGTGCTCAGAGCGATATTCATGAGGTCTTTCCGGATTCCGTTTCTCACCATGGCGGGAGTTGTGTTTCTGCTGTTAAGTGAGAATCCGGCCGCAGATGGCCAACTGCGATGGTCGCGCCAGCGGAAAAAGGAAATTGAAGTGCGGCTGATCGCGCTGGCCGAGGAATACCCGCGGTCTTCAGTCTTCACCAATGATGAAGTATTTGTGGCCGAGCAGGAGCTGAGCAAAGAAGAGTCGAGATTCATCAAACTGGTGTACGACTTCCTTCCTTATGAGCCTCCACTGTCCGACTCCGGCCTGAATTACTCATTGGTGCACAAAGTCCAGGCGGTGCGAGATACCACTTGCGACGAGAGCTTGTGGCAAATGCGAAGCCTGATGCAGCAGCGACGCCGGGCGGAGCAGCCAAATTCGGGTTGGAAGTATGCGGAGGAAAGTCCGATTGCTGACTTGGACCGCCGTCAAGCGCGGTTGCGTTGTTACCGCACCACATCGGATGATTACGAAAAAACCGAGCGCCAGCCAACTAACGAGATTCCCTATTAAGCTGGCGCCCGTCCTCTGTTTTGTTCGTGTTAGACTCGAATCAGATCTCCTAAATCGAGGAAAATTCATGAAGTTCGGCGTCATCATTTTCCCTGGCTCCAACTGCGACCACGATGCTTTCTGGACGGTCGAGCACGTGATGAAGCAGCCGGTGACTTTTTTGTGGCACGAATCCCATGATCTTGAGAACTGCGACGCGATCATTGTGCCCGGCGGCTTCTCATATGGCGATTACCTGCGCACGGGGGCGATCGCGAGATTTTCTCCGGTAATGGAATCGGTGCGCAAGTTTGCGGATGGTGGCGGATTGGTGTTGGGAATCTGCAACGGATTTCAGATCCTTTGCGAAGCAGGATTGTTGCCGGGCGCGCTAATGCGGAATGCCGGATTGAAATATGTGTGCAAAGCCGTCCATATACGCGTGGAGAATGCCGACACGCCGTTTACCAATGCGAACCAAAAAGGTGACGTTCTCTGCATCCCGATCGGGCACATGGAAGGAAACTACTTTTGCGACGACGCCACGTACCAGGAACTTCGGCGCGACGATCGCATTGTGTTTCGATATTCGAGTCCATCGGGTGAAATCGTCGCGGAAGCTAATCCGAATGGATCGCTCGATAACATCGCGGGCATCTGCAGTCCCGGCCGGAATGTGCTGGGAATGATGCCGCATCCCGAGCGTGCCAGCGAACCCGAGCTTGGCTGCACCGACGGCGTGAAGATTTTCGAGTCTGTGGTCCGCGCCGGAGTTGAAGCACTCGCCGCAAAGTAGCCGGTTCCTTTCCGTCCGGGTATAAAAAGTAGGTCACAGATTCGCGAGCGGCATCTCTGGATTCAAAGGCCGCATCTATCCTGAAAGTTCCCTGCAGCGACAACACGATCACGCCTGGCCGAACTGCTATAGTACTTGTTCCATAAACCTGAGGAGACTTGAAACGAAGGTGATTGCAATCCGCCGGATGTTCTCGATCCATAAAACTGCAGTCTCCAGCAAGTTTTTCGTTGGGAAGGTTTCCATTTGTGTACTGGTTTTTTTCTTATCCTCGCTGGCGGCCGCCCAAAGCAAATTAGTTCCTGGAATTGAGATCTTCGGCGGCTATTCTCACCTCAGCTTCTCAAGCAACGGCCTGGGCTTTGCTAATTGGACCCAGATGAATGGCTGGGATGTCGCGGTCACGATACCGCATATTTACCAAGGCCTGGGGATCACGGCGGACGCGAGCGGCGACTATTCAACTGTCCTCGAGCAGTTCGATTACATGATCGGCCCACAATATAAATGGGAATTCAACAGGTTCCGCTTTATCGCGCACGGACTTTACGGACGGGCGCAGACGCGGTTGCGAGAACCTGGCAGCACGTTCGTTGAACCTTCGGACCGGAAAAAAGTGATCGCATTGGGCGGCGAAGTGGATGTCCCCATCAGCGACAGGTTTTCCATCCGCGCAGTGCAAGCGGATTATCTGGCGGCTTCGGCTTTTGGCTCGAATCGAAACAGCTTTCGATTTTCGACCGGGCTGATCGTCAAATTTGGCAAGCATTAGTCGGAAAAACAAACGTTCATGCAATCCTTTAACATCGACGCGAGTGAGGGAAGCAAGAAAACTTGTCGCGATAGCTCTGTCAGGTTGCGGATGTTCTTTGTGGCAGCCGTAATCACGCTTACATTAGGTGCAATCGGCTGCTCGTCCCCGGCGGTCCGGTTTGCTTATGTGGCGACCGGCCAAGGGATTTATGCCTTCCGCATGAACAGCAAGACAGGCGCAGGATCGACCATCTTTGGTTCGCCGTTTCTTACCGAAATCGCGCCCAGCACCGCCGCTTCTCCCTCCAGCGTGGTGGTGCACCCTTCAAATAATTTTTTATACACCGCTAATCAGGACACAAACACCATCTCTTTATTCAAGATCAACTCCATGACGGGAGCATTAGACGAAGTACTGCCGCGGACTGCGTTGGTAACGTCATCCGGCGGCGTGGGACTTGCGCCGGGGGTCATGACCATGGACAGTGGCGGAAAATATCTGTTCGTCGGCAACCAGATTACGAATGACATTTGGGTGTATTCGATCGGTTCATCTGGAGCTTTAACTTTTGTCTCCAGCGCACCGGTTGGAGCAAGCCCTGCAAGCCTTACCTTGTCGGCCTCAGATGGATTTTTGTACGTACCGGTGCCGACGTTTGCAGCAGTTTACGTTTTCAGCGTGAATGCCGGAGTGCTGACGCAGGTGGGAGCGCCGATCATCGTCAATGGCGGGGTCGGGCATCTGGGAATCGATCCCGGCGGAAAATTTCTATACGTTCCGAATCCGTCTCTCAATACGGTAACGGTATTGCTGATTCAATCCGACGGCAGCCTCGTTCAAGGGCCGGGCCTGTTTGCAACTGGAATCTCTCCGGTCGCGGCGGCAACCAATGCAACCGGGGCTTTTGTCTATGTGGCAAATTCCGCGTCCACCAACCTTTCGCAATTCAAGGTGGACACGACAACCGGGGTGCTGACTGCGCTGACCACGTCGGTTGCCGGAACCGGAACCAACCCTGAATCGATCCTGGTCGATCCGGACGCGAAATTCGTTTTCGTGATCAACGAGCAATCGAATTCGATCACCGAATTCACCATCAACACCGACGGGACCCTGGCCACCACCGGCAACGCGCTGCAACTCAGCGTAGCTCCCCGTTCCCTCTCGCTCACGCGGTAAAGAACAGATGGTTCGCTTCGGCATAGTTGGCTTCGGACTCCACGCAGGCAAGCGCCTGATGCCGGGCTTCGCGCTGTCGAAGAAGTGCAGTGTGACGGCGCTTTCGCGCCGCGACATGGCGCAAGCGAAGAAATCTGCGCGAGAGTTTGCAATTCCGCAAGCTTTTGATTCTGTCGCAGCGTTGTGCCGCTCGGCTGAAGTGGATGCGGTACTGGTGACCACGCCAAATTCGCTGCACTTGAGAGATGTGCTCACGGCTATAGATGCCGGCAAGGCTGTGCTGTGTGAAAAGCCGCTAGCCATGAATGCTGCTGAGGCGCGGGAGATGGTTGAAGCCGCGCGGCGGAAGAACGTCCGCTTTGGAGTAGCGCACGTCTTCCGCTTCGATGACAGCGTGCGGAAATTTCGGGAGCATGTATCAGCGGGAGCGATCGGACAGCCAATTTTTGCGCGCTCGGAATTTTCGTTTCTCGCCGATCCTTCGCATCCCAGAAAGTGGTTGTACGACGCCAGCGTCGCCGGCGCCGGCCCAGTGTTTGACATCGGGGTCCATTGCATCGACACGCTGCGATTTATTTTGCAGGATGAAGTTGTACGGGTGAGCGCCACGGCGAATTCAGATAATCGTTCAGGAGATGTCGAATCCGTAGCTGCGGTGACACTGGAATTTTCGCGTGGAACTTTGGCGACGGTATTAGTTTCGTATCGCGCTGAATATCGCACGCCGCTGGAAATTGTGGGGGGGGTGGGCACACTGTTCGCGGAAGACGCCCTGAATGTCGAGCATCCAATTCAGATCGAGTTGCGACGCGGAAAAGACCTGGTGCAACGCGATGAAGTTTCTAACCACCTCGCTTATGCGCTGCAAGTGGACGCGTTTGCCGATTGGATGGAGGGAAAATCTCAGTTCCCGGTTCCCGGCGAAGAGGGCTGGCAAAACCAGGAAATTCTGGACGCGGCGCTTCGAAGCATCGAGAGTGGAAGAGCCGAGGCGGTTCCGCGAGTTTTAAACCAAAATCATTAACCACGAAGGACACGAAGGTTCACGAAGAAAACCAGAAGAAATTAGATTTTTAGCTTTCAAATTATGGGCCGCGAGCGAGTTCGTTCCGCCTTTACCTACGACAGGCATTTTTCTCAAGCCGGATACGACATGCTGCTGCGTTAGCGCTACTACTTCCCCGCCCCCTCTACAGCGAGCAAAATGGGCTGCAGATCGCTGATTACTTGCTGGTCGCCCTTCGCCAGATCAGCGGTAATCTTATCCCGCGATGAAAGCACACTGGACAGCATGGATCGGCCGCTGGCGTCGGAAGTTGAGGCGGCGAGATGGCTGACCTGCGCAAAGAATTGATTGGCGTATCCGCTCGCGGTCCCGTAGTTCAACTGTGTTGCCGTAACATACGTCAGGGCAGCCAAGCGCCGAACTTCGGCCAATTGATACGCGGAATTACAAACACTCACCTGCCGCTTCAGATCGCGGGCTTTTAGGTATTGCGGAACAAAGCCAATGAGCAACCCAGCGACGAACAATAACAGCCAAAGTCGTACACTCCGCATCAGGATCTCCTGTCTCGTGATTCTGTGGGAGTTTTGCACTGATGTCCAGGGGCCGTCAAGTCACATAAATTTACCTGCCACAGGGTCTTATTTCGCCTGGGCCTGCAGCGACCCTTCGAACTCGACGCGATTGCGACCGTGGCGCTTGGCGGAATATAGGGCGGCGTCGGCGTTAGTAATCAGAGAAGCGAAGTCGCCCGGGTTCTTCGGATCCAACCCCGCCACTCCAAAGCTAGCGGTAACGCGAATAATTTTTCCCTGAAACAAGAACTCTTGTTGTTCAAGATTGAGACGAATGCGCTCGAGCACCGGCCCCATATTCTTGTGCTCAACATGCGTGAGCCCCAGTAAAAATTCTTCTCCGCCAATGCGCCCGCAGATATCGGAGCTGCGGGTATTTTTTTTAAGAATTTCGGCGAACCCCTGGAGTACCGTATCCCCGCCACCATGGCCGTAGGTATCGTTGATTTTTTTAAAGAAGTCCAGGTCTGCCATCACGACCCACATGGGAAATTCGTATCTCAAGGCTGCACTGAGTTGGCGCGGTGCCCATACATCAATCGCGCGACGATTGGGCAGGCCAGTCAGGGCATCTGTCAATGCCAGCTCTTCCAATTGCCGGTTCTTGGCTTGGATTTCCCTTTGGAGCCTGGCCATTCTCCGGCCGACGTTTACGCGGGCCACGAGTTCACCCGCATGGAAAGGCTTGCTCAAGTAATCATCCGCGCCTGCCTGCAGGCCGGCGATCACGCTCTCCTTTTCGTCGTTACTCGTCAGCAGCATCAGATGTGTATACACGTTGGGAAAATCAGCGCGGATCCGGCGGCACAACTCCGGCCCGTCGACCTCGGGCATTACCCAGTCAGTGATTACCAGAGGCGGCAGATGTTCGGCAAACAAATCGAGGGCTTCACGGCCGTTTTTTGCGAATAACAGTGTACATGGCTGCGACGAAAGGGTTTCCTTCACCAGCCTCTTATACAGAGTAGAGTCGTCAGCCACCAGGATCTTAAATTTCTCGTCGGACATCAGGGTCCTCAATGCTGTTTGCTTTTGACTCTATCGGCACTTTTAGGATCAGGTTTAACTCCGATTGTCAGCAGCACCAACAGTATTCGAGATTAATAAGCTCCAGCTAATTCGGGTGGTAAATGCGGGCAGAAAGTGCAATGTTTATCGTACTTTCTTACAGATTTGACAAACTGTTGTTGACTTTTATGGCAGGATTGTTGCCGTCTGGCCCACAGGGGCGAGGTAGAGCGCGGAAACGAGTGGATCTCGGGGGAGGGCTGCTCGTTTCCGCTGACATGAAGCGGGGGCGTGCCGGCGAGCACTCCGCCTAACATCATCACGAGAAATTCTGAACAAGTTGGAATCTGCGACAGACTGGAACAAGGAATGACTTTGTGGCGAAGCGTATTCTCCGCGTGACTAAATGGCTGAATCAAACTCCGGTCATGGCAGCCTGCGAATCATGCGGAAGACAGTTCAAAGCCCCCATGGCCGCACTCGCCAAAACTAAAGACGCCCAAGTCAGCCTTCAACAACAATTCGACTTACACAAATGCAAACCGGAAGGGTCTTGACTTACGTTATCTCCGGTTAAGTCGGTTAAGTCCGACCTCAGTTTGAGACGCCTTTCTTTTCGTTCCAACAGCGTATTTATCTCTTGGATCAGCGCCAATAGACGGTCAGGGTCCTGCTCTGCTGCCGCCAAGGCGCACAGTTCGCGCCAACGTTCTAAGTTTTCCCCTCGCATGCCCACGCGCCTCCCTGTAAGCGTAGTTATTCCGCATTCGAAATGTTCCCAAGAATCGCGGGGGGGAAAAGATAACTCGTGTAACGCACTTGGTCGGTATTCCGACGGGCAGTCGGCGACACCAATCAATAACGGGCGCCGGGGGGTACAAGCATAAGTGGTGGACAATTCGTAAGGGCTGGTAGGCGCGGCAGGAATCGAACCTGCAACACTCAGATTAGAAATCTGATGCTCTATCCGTTTGAGCTACGCGCCCACGTAATTGATAATACCTCGCCCGCGGTCCTAGCCCTGCACGAGCCATAGCATGGCTTCCTCGCGAGTGCCAAAAATCGCAAAATCGCGACGGGAAAATTTTTTCATCTCGTCGTGGAACTCGCGTGGCAGGCTGAGGGTGCCGACCAATGCTGATTTTTTGACGAATGGCTTATCAAACACCGCTGTCTCTTTAATCGCACGCAGCGCCGCTGAGTCAAATGAACTTCCCTTGAAATCTGTAAGTATCAGGACTGAACCGCGCGGCTCGGCGGTCACGACATCGGGCACCCTGCGCGCAGTTTCCTCGGCTTCACGGGCGGTGCATTCCGATAGATCAACCACCAGAATTCGCGTTCCCTCGCGATCAACGAATCGTATCCGGTCATCATCTTGCCGCTCTCCCGCAGATAATTTCGACATCGATCTGCTTTAAGGCGTTTGAACCATTCGCCTACGAAGACGAATTTAGCACAACTAAAGCAGTTATTGAGCGGAGGATGGTACGTCGACCTTCGACGACGTGCAACGGTGATAGCTGGCTGGATGGGCACTGGACAGTCATCCTGCGCACGATTGAAAGGCGATGTCTGACTACCCTAGGTTTTGCCGCTCGCAGCCGAAAGAGATTTCGGATGCCAGTTCGTTTTTTTCTCTAATAGCACGGCTGCGTCCGCCGCCGCCAGCGGTTTAGAAAAATAAAATCCCTGCCCATACTTGCATTTCAGCCTGGTCAGCAAAGCCAGCTGCTCGCCGGTTTCGACTCCCTCAGCAACCACGTCCAGATGAAGGTTCGAGGCCATGGGCAAAATGGTGCGCGCGATTTCTGTACCATCTTCATTACTCGCGCCATCGCCGATTCCACTAATGAACGAGCGATCTATCTTCAGCGTATCGAGCGGAAAACGATGCAGATAACTCAATGACGAATATCCAGTGCCGAAATCATCGATGGCGAGGCTAATACCACGAGCCTTTATCTGTTCCAGCATCGCGATAGCGGTAGCGGGATCACCCATCACGGTGCTCTCCGTCAATTCCAGCTTCAGCGCCGATGGAGGCATTTTCATCTCCGCCAAAACTCCCTCGATATCTGAAATCAGTTCAGGCTGTAGAAACTGTTTGGGCGAAAGATTTACGCTTATGGTCAGGTCCGCATACGCCGGATACTTCGCCCTCCATAGGCTCATCTGACGGCAGGATTCGCGCAGGTTCCACCACCCCAGTTCCCGGATCAACCCGGTTTCTTCTGCCACCGCAATAAACTCTTCGGGGCCAAGGTGTCCGCGCGTGGGATGGTTCCAGCGCAACAGAGATTCGAAGCCAACAATTTCACCAGAACCCAGCGAAATTATTGGTTGGTAGAAATTCGAAAACTCCTGGCGTTCGATAGCGCGATGTAAGTCCATTTCTAATTGCAGACGGGCCATCACACTGGCACGCATATCTGCGTCAAACACTTCATAGCGCGCTTTACCCAATGACTTGGCCCGGTACATCGCCGTGTCGGCATCGCGCAAGATTTCGTCGGGGAGTTCGTACTTGGCGGCGTTGCTCAGTGCAATTCCAACGCTCACTGACGTGAACACCTCTTTGCCATTTAGATTGAAGGGCGCCGCAAGCGCTTTCATCAGCCGCTCTGCAGCCTGCCTGGCGTCTGCCGGATCTTTGAGATCGTCGATCAGCACGGTGAACTCGTCACCGCCCATGCGCGCAACGATAAAATCCCGCCCCACGCGTGCCACCATGTCTGTTGCGCGGAGACATTTCTCCAGACGGCCCGCGACGCCTATCAGCAACTGATCGCCAACCAAATGACCCATGCTGTCGTTGATCATCTTGAATCCGTCTAAATCGAGGAACAACACCGCGAACAAATAGCTTTCGCGGCGCCGCGACTGCTTGATCAGTCTGACCAGCCGGTCAGTGAACAAAAGGCGGTTAGGCAGGCCAGTCAATGGATCTGATACTTTTCCTTCCGTAATGTCGGTCTGCCATCCAGCCATACGCTGGATTTTCCCCTTTGCGTTATTTACAGCAAGACCACGGCTGAGCATCCAGCGGAAACTTCCGTCTTTGTGCAACATGCGGTGTTCGCTCTCAAATTGCGGATTGAGCCCTTTTTGGTGCGCTGTGATTTCCTGCTTTACCCGCTCTCGATCGCCTTCGTGAATGCGAGAAAACCATTCTTCAGGCTTGTCTCCGATTTCGCTTTCCTCAAATCCGAGCATAGCTTTCCAGCGCGGCGAGAAATAAACCGAGTTGGCTTGCAGGTTCCAATCCCAAAGGCCGTCGTTGGACCCCCGCGCCGCCAGCGCATAGCGTTCTTCGCTTTCCCTCAATGCCTCTTGCGCCCGCTTGTGAGATAGCTGGGTGCCGATGCGCGCCAGGGTCACCGCAAAGTCGATCGGTTTGGTTACGTAGTCGTTGGCTCCCAGATCGAGCGCCTTAACGATATCTTCACTTTGATTTTTAGCGGTCACCATGATGACCGGCAGCTCAATTTGTGAATAAGTTTCGCGCAGCGTCTTCAATGCTTCCAACCCGCTGATTTCGGGCATCTCGATGTCCAGAAGAACGATGTCGACGTTTCCTTCCTTGACGCGCTTCATCAGTTCTGGTGCGCCGTCCGCAACGACTACTTCATAGCCCTTGCGTTCGAGCCGGCGCGCAAGCATGTCCCGGTTCAGTTCGTTATCGTCCACGATAAGCAGTCGACTGGTTCGCATCGTCATAAGCTTTTTTCTTTAACCAGCAATGTTTCGATTTTTTCCGTCAGTCGTGCAAAGTCAACTGGCTTGGTGTCATAGTCGTTGCAACCGGCCCTCATTGCCTTATCACGGTCGGTTAGCAACGCGTGCGCAGTGAGCGCAATTACCGGAATATGTCTGGTCCGCGGGTTTGCTTTCAGCCGCCGGGTTACTTCGTATCCATCGATAAAAGGAAGGCTGATATCCATCAAAATGAGATCGGGCATTTCTGAATATGCGGACGCGAGCCCTTGCTCGCCGTCGACAGCGATCAGCACCGAATATCCTTTTCGCTGCAATCGTCTCGACAGCATGTCGCGATTCATTTCGTTGTCTTCAACTAATAAGATTCTCGGCATATTAACGTCTCCGCGGATTTTCAGCCCCGGATTGCTCTTGCCCTTTTCGTGTAGCCGGCAGCGACACAGGTATTTTGATCGTCTTTCCACTTGCAGTACGGATTGCGCGATACTTCTCAATCAGATCTGCAAGCCGTTCACGATGCACCGGCTTCACCAAATAGTTGGAGGCCCCTAGATTTATACCCATAGCCTCGTTATCTACAATCGTCACCATGATCACCGGAATTTCTGAAAGCTCAGGGTCGGCTTTTAACTTGTTCAGCACCGACCAGCCATCCTGGCCGGGCATGACCACGTCCAGCGTAATAATCAGAGGACGAAGTTTCGCCGCCAGCCGCAGGCCTTCTTCACCGTTGCGAGCCGCCACCACATTGAGATCCAGTTTGCTGAGGAAGCGGGTCATAAGATCGCGCACCGCAGCATCGTCGTCGATGACCAGAATCGTGTCCTGATCGGTCTTCGCCGGCAACGGCAGGGTGGCAGGGCTACTGCCTCCCTCTGCCCGCGCCGGTTCGCCGGTCTCAATCTTCACATGCGCAGGTAATTCGGCGGTGAAGGTCGCGCCGCGTCCGAGTTCACTTTCCACTCCAATGCGTCCCTTCATCAATTGAACGAACTTGTAACTGATAGCCAGCCCCAGCCCGGTCCCACCGTACTTGCGCGCGATCGAAGTATCCGCCTGAGCAAATTCTTTGAACAGGTTCTCCCGTTGCTTGGCCGCGATCCCAATGCCGGTATCAGTGACCTGGAAACGAATCCAGTCCTGTCCGTCTTCCAGTTTGCGGTCCACGTCCAGGCCAATCGTTCCATGATCGGTAAACTTGCAGGCGTTGCTGAGTAAGTTGAATAAGATCTGGCGGACCTTGGTCACATCCGCGCGCATCGTGCTGATCTCATCAGCCATTCGCACCCGTAATTTATTTTTGTTCTTCTCGATTGCGGGTTGCAGAGTGGTAGTGATCTCGTCAACCATGAGCCGGATGTCAAAGGTCTCCAGATGCAGAGGCATCTTGCCCGCCTCAATTTTTGACAGATCAAGCACGTCATTGATCAGCGACAGCAAGTGCTTTCCGGCAAACTGGATTTTCTGCAGATCGCTGATGTGATCAGGGTCCTGAGTATCGCGCGCCTCTTCCTCAAGCATTTCGCTGTACCCGATAATGGCATTCAGCGGGGTGCGCAACTCGTGGCTCATATTCGCCAGGAATGTGCTCTTTGCGCGGCTGGCTTCTTCCGCCACGTGCTTGGCTTTCAGCAGCTCTTCCTGCGCCTGTTTGCGCTGCGAGACCTCTTCTTCCAACTCCAGCGTTCTGGTCTGCAGTTCGTCGTTGGCGCCACGCAACGCGCCGTCGCGCTGCTGAATGTCAGACAGCATGGCATTGAATCCGTCAATCAGGCTTCCGATCTCATCGGAATATGATTTAACAGCGCGCACCTCGTAGTTCTTGTTGGCGGAGACTATTTTCATAGTGTCCTCCAGGTGCATGATCGGACCGGAGATCACCTTTTGTAGTTTTGAAGACACCAGGAAGGCAAGGAAAACCGACACTAGCGCGAACACCAGGCAAATGGTTGCGTAACGCCGGGCCCGCATACTCCACTGCCGCATGTCCGACTGCAGAATTAATGTGCCAACGCGATCGCCATTCAGCGCAACATCGTGGCAGACTTCCAGGTATTGCCCTTCAAACCGATAAGACTTTCCCTCCGGGCAGCTTGGCACCACGTTGGGCAAGGTCTTTTTGTCGCGAAAATAGTGGGCAAATATTTGGCCGTTAGGGCTGTACAAAGCTGCAGAAACGATATCGCCCTTCGCAGTCAGGGCCGACAAGGTTGCCGTTGCTGCGGGCTCATCTTTAAAAGCCATGGCGGCGGCGCTGTTGTATCCAATAATCTGGGCCTGGGTCGCCAGGTCATGCGTAAGTAGATTGCGAAACGAAATAAGGTCGTAAATAAGAAAACTTGCAGAAGAAAGCAGGAGCGCGATGCTGCTCGTCAGCATCGTCATCAGAATAAGTTTCCTTTTAATCGAAAGATCTTGGAACTTCATTCCGGTCTCCTGCTATCCGAAGCCGGAGATTGAACGATCCTTGCCAGAGCGAGCAATCTGGAACTTATATTCAGGTCGGCCGCTTTGGCGGCCGCTACGTTGACTTCGAACCGGACCTTATTGTCTTCAAGAACCAAATTAATGATTCCACCATTCTGGGCGAAGCCGGGCGTTTCGCCTATGGTGAGGACCGGGATGCCTTTCAGCACCTGGATCGCATCATTCAAGTGCGGCATTTCTGAAGAACTTACATAGAGGATCTGGCAATCCTTCTGAGGACCCAATGCTCGCTGGAGTTCAGATATTGATTTGGCACGTTTGATCACAAATGAACGTGCATTCACTTTCTTGCCTTCCAGCGCGCGGTCGAGCGTCGTTCCGAAGTGGTCTTCCCCCAGGATGACGATCACAATCGGCGAGTCTGGTTGAGCAAAGCTTGACGACGGCCACTGCACCAGGTTGGCGAAATTGTAGATAAACCCAGCTTTGATCAAATACTCCGCCGACCCGGAAGTATTTTGAGCATTCAGCGCCATGGCTGCCAAAAGAATTGGCACTATCGCGATGGCTGCTCTTACCCGTCTTTTGATCAACTGTACCGGCATGCGCTTAATCTCTCATCACACTTACTACTGAAACGACGACCGAGCTACTCAGAGTGCCATGTGATACTGCCGTAGATCGAGCGCTTCACCTCGGTCGGAGAGACATTGATGAAATCTGGCACGAACTCCAGATGCTGGTGGTTGAGCAAGTTCTGGCTGCCGATGGACAGTTCAAAGCTTCGCGGTAATGCATAGCTGAAGTGAGTGTCCACCGAGTAGTAACTCGGAATGTTGAGGCCCGGCAGGTCATCGACATACCGAACCGTAAAGTCGTGTTCCAATTTTCTAAACACATCCAGCGACGACCTCACATAGAACTGATGGCGCGGGCTTGACATATCGGGATTATCTGGAGTCGGATCCAGGCTTGTGGCGTCTTTGCGGATGTCCATCTGCAGATAGCTGTAAGAGCCGGATAACTTCCACCGCGGAATAACTTTATACTCGGTGAAAAGTTCGGCGCCATAAGTTCCACCATGCATTTTGTTGCTGGCGACGAATGGAACCACCAGGTGCAACGGAGCCGGATCGGTTTGCACGAACGGCGCTCCCGGTTCTGCTGAACGAAGATGGGTGTAGTTGTTATAAAAAGTGGCGATATCAGCCGAAACATTGTTCGCTACCTGAACCCGATAACCAACTTCGTACGCGAGCAGGTCTTCTGACTGAAACTGGTTGCTGCCGTAGACGTTAGCTTCTGCTGATAACGGTGTCGGATTTCCCGGACCTCCGGGAGGAATGACGGCTGATACCAGTTGCAGGCCACGCTCGGTCAAGGCAGGCGTTCTCACCGCGCGCGAAACCGCAGTCCACACCGACTGGTTTGGAGTTATGTTCCACAAGATTCGAGCATTCGGCTCCACTTCCAGGCCGGTAAAGTCGTTGTGCTCCAACTTGGATCCGAGGGTAAGCTGCACGCGCTTGTCCAACAAGCTGATTTCGTCCTGAGCGAAGCCGCTGAACTGGTTTAGCTGGTTGTGGTTCGGTTGCAGCGACACCGTAAAGCTGGAGTTGTTGCTGTCGCCGATCGAACGGTATCCAACTCCCCAGATGACGGCTTGGGAATCGGTCAAGTGAAACGAGTGCTGGAAATCTACGTCGAAGATGTTCTGATGATCTGCAAATAGCGAATTTTCGGAAATATTTGTATTGTCGAAGTACACCTGCAAAGAGGTTGATGAGTTTCCGAAATCATGAGCCCAACGGCCCAGAATGTTCCCACCGCTAATCGCGCCTGCATTCGGGAACATGCTCGAGTAGGGAGCATTCAGCGAAGGAATCGTTAACAACTCTCCGTAGTGACTGCGATACATATCGCCTTGAAGCGTAACTTGGTTAGGACCGCTGGGATTCCAGTCCCCACGGAAGCCGCCGCGCAGCGAATCCCAATTGTCGGTGCCGTTTCCGCCGATCGAATCCCTGGAAGAACCGACATTGAAATATTTCGCGTAAGCCCGATAGTAGGCATTCTGATTTACCGTGCCGCCGTAGCGCAGATTGCTGAAGCCTCTCAGTTCGTTGCCGCCGCCCAACGTAGCCAGGCCAGCCTGGGTGTTTCGCGCGGACTTGGTGATGATGTTGATGACGCCGTTCACGGCATTAGCGCCCCACAGCGTTGCTCCAGGGCCGCGGATCACTTCAATCCGGTCGACGTCCTCGAGCATCACGTCCTGCACGTTCCAATAGACTCCGGAAAACAGCGGTGTATATACGCTGCGGCCGTCGATGAGCACAAGCAGCTTGTCAGCAAAACGCCCGTTGAATCCGCGCGCGCTGATGGCCCACTTGTTCTCGTCAATCCGCGCCACCTGGACGCCTGGAGCCAGACGCAGCGCTTCGGGAATATTGGTCGCGCCCGAGCGGCGAATGTCCTCCTGCGTGATCACGTACACCGCGGCAGCGGCGTCCGCTACCTTTTGGGTCCGCTTCGAGACGGACGTGACCTGCATGTTCATGAGATCTTCAACGCTCATGGTCGTGACGTCGACCTGATTGTTCTGCGCCGAAGCAACCATGACGAACAAACTCGTCAGAGCTGCGACTAACACAGCGCGATTAAGACCTCTTAAACGATTGTGTGGGTAGCGTATGGTTTCCATGGGTTGTCTTCCTTCGCGAAAAAGCGAGAACTGTTTTATGTTGGGTAGTTATAACCCATATGTTCTCGTTGTCCCCTTTCGCAATTGGTTGTGTCTTTCTCTCAAACTAGTTAGTGCACGGTCATTGAGGCTTTCGCCCCGTCACAGTAAAAACATTCGAATAAGTCAGCGTGTCAGGCCGGCAGAGATACTCGATAAACCTTCTGCCATAATCTCTGGCCGCATTATCACTGCCCAACATTCGAGCCATCTGAGGAAGCGCTATTTCGACCTTTAACTGCCACTGCTTCAGACTTTCCGGCTGAATTTCCCCGGCTATCAGGTGGTAACACTCAACCTGCACGTTGATGTTTCTAAGCCCAGCCTTATGCGCCAAGGAAAACAGCTTGCGTCCAACGAACGCATCAAAGCCCGTCTTTCCCAAGCCAGACACCACTTTTTCGACTGCGCTTTGCACCGCCGGATCTTCAGGATGGTTCCACAACAGTTGTCCGTCCAGATCCTGGAACATCACGGTGCCGCCCGGCCTGCATACTCGGACCATCTCTGCCGCAGCCCGTTCTTTTTCCGCCAAATATTCAAAGAGCATCCGGGCATACACTAAGTCGAAGCTATTTGCCGGAAACGGCATGGCATGAGCGTCGCCCTGCACGAACTTAAGACGGGAATCAGCGGTATTTTTCTTAATCGCTTCCTGCACTCGCCCGGCGCTAAGATCGATTCCCGTAGCCTGAATTGAATGATCCAGTGAGCACACCTGCCGCAGAATCATTCCTGGCCCACATCCGACTGAAAGAACTTGCGCTCCCGGCCGAACAAGGGGAATGAGATACTTTTCTACCCATGCCTCGGCATCAACCTTCAGCTCCAGCCGCATGGCTTCGCGCGGATCTTCCATGATGTAAGTGGGTGCTGAACTCATTGCGATCCTGCAGCCGCGCGTTTGTGCTTGGTATTCTGCTTACTAACGCGATCTAAAATTTTGGAATAGAAGCCGTCCACGTGCTGATAGAATCCCTGATGTCCCGCCTTGAGCCAGATTCCCTGGCAGTAGTGGCGCAGAAATTCCGCGCCGTTTTTGAGCAATGTTTCTGTTGCCATCTCGTCGGTAATGAGTGGAATATCATCGAGCTCGAAATCCTGATACGCCGAGACCGCTGCATTCACCAGCGCGGCTACCGTGGCGGGGACATCAACCGCAGGCAGCGTCGGATGAAGCAGTAAGTCGCAACGATTTTCCAGATAGCTAAAGTTGATACCCATTGGTCCGCGATAGGCGATAGCCGCACCCACCGGTTCACCGCGGGTGCCTTGATAAGCCAGCCATACTGATCGAGTGCGCCGCAGCCCCACTGCTCGATACATTTCGTCGACACTCCTTAGTTCCGTGTCGCCCAGTAAGTCTTCTCCAGCGACGTAAACGCTGCCCCGCGTGGCTGATGCGATCGCAGATAGCGCCTGCTTTTGTGAAATGTCGTAGGGTACAGCTCGAATCTTTCCGGTAGCAGACAACTTCAGACCCCGTGGCAACGCAAAGTAACTGTGGCGTTGCACCGAGCACAAAGCTTCACCGATCGTGTACACCATGGATCCAAACACGCGTGCTGGAAATCTATTTTCCGGACGAAACCAGTTTTGCGCGTCGTCAGTTCCTCGAAGAATTTTTCCGGCAGCCGCCGCCAGCATGACTGCACGCGACGCAAAAGGATTGTTATCGCTGACTAAGTGCTGTGACATCCACCCGTGAGGCGCGGTTCGCCAGACTGCGATCGAAGCCATGCCGCGAGCTTCGTCGCCCGCGGTAAGAATGTAGAGCAGAGATTCGCCGGCTTTCAGCATTGTCCGCCAGTTCTTTAGGACGATGCCGAGGTGCGGACGCAAGCGCGCAGCCTTACCGGGATATAAAAATCCAGTTCGTTCGTAAAGCGCAAAAATTTCTTCGACCGACAGGGCATTGACTTCGACCCCATAAGTAGCATAGAGCCGCGCTAGTTGTGGCACACTGTTCAGCGCTTGCAGCTGCTGTGCGTCTAACGACATCTGGCCTCCGGCCAAAGTTGAACGGCGAATACATCTGTGCCTATGGGGATCGGACGACTTACAGAATCATTTACACGAGGTAAGAGCTTCCGCACGAGTCCGATAGGTCAGGTGTCATGTTTACAAAGAGACAAGTACCGGACAAGTTACGGACGTAAGTGGGTTACTAAAGGATGAGAGTAGTCAAGTATTCCACTATCAGTAACTTGCGGAGTGCGAATTAATATTGGTTACCTAACGGAGGGCAGAAGGTAACCTGGGGCCTTGGGTCATTCCGGGAAAAAGGACACCTTACCGATTGTCATTCGGGTGAACGCATTATGCCGCGGCCCTTGGAGCAAACCACAGTTGAAAAGTTCGCCGGCTAAGCGGAACTGACGCCCCGATTCACTGCTCCTAGGGCCAAAAGTCCCCAACCCCCTTAAGCAGGCAGGAAATTCCACACCGAGAACCGACTCCAAATGCCACAATTCCGGTTTAAGCGTCTAATATTGGTAGCATCCAAGAAATATGCCGGTCAGAAACCAGCGATATTCGGAACCAGAGACCGAACTGGACGCGGCCGTGGTGGAGCTCTACCGCAGGAGCCGTGCCGAAGAATTCGGCATTCCTGCGGTTGCCTTTGCTGCAATGCTCGATGAGGTCGCTGCGAAGAGTCCCGGATCTGTGAAATCACAGAAGCAGGACTTTTTCAGCCGATTGCATGTCGAAGATCTGGCACTCGCGCGCGCTTGCGCGGCTGGCAACGAGCGTGCCTGGCAGGTTTTCATGTTGCGCTTCCGCGAGAAACTTTATGACGCGGGACGCCAAATTACCCGCGATGACGCGACCGGGAGAGAACTCGCCGATTCCGTTTACGCCGATCTCTACGGGACGCAAACCCGCGAAGGCCGGCGCCAGTCAAAGCTTTATTCCTATGGTGGCCGCGGATCATTGGGCGGTTGGCTGCGGACGGTGCTGGCGCAGGAGTACATCAACCATTACCGCAAACACCGGCGATTGGTCAGTTTGGACCGCGAATGCGAAGAGGGTGCGCAATTCCCTGCCGCGGTTGCGGAAATCATCTCCGTCGACGAGCGTCTGGAACACGCCGTGGACGAGGCTCTGCGTTCATTACCTGCGGAAGATCGTTTCATTCTGGCGTCATATTTCCTTGATGAGCGCACTCTGGCCGAAATTGCCCGCGCGCTTTCAGTACACGAATCCACCATCAGCCGTAAGGTGGAGAAACTCACAAAAAACCTCAGGAAGCAGATCGTAAAAACGCTGATAAAAGAGGGGATGAGCCGGAGGCAGGCGGAAGAAGCGCTGGACGCAGACACCCGCGATCTTAGGCTGGATATCCGTGCAAGTTTGGTGCAAGATTCGGCCAGCGGACCGTTCTCCAACAGAGAAGCAAAAGCCGGTAAGGGCGGCGGCTAGGCAGAGAAAGAATTTGGGATGGACGCAGCCATGAAAAAAATCGTTTCGGCGCGCTTGCAGGCCGCAGCAGCTGGGCCGCATCCCGCACCCGAGTTGCTCGCGGCCTATACGGAAAATAACCTTTCGCCGCAAGATCGTCACACCCTGCTGGCCCACCTTGCTGCGTGCGCTGATTGCCGCGATGCCCTGTATTTATCCCTGCCTGATGCGGGCCCGCAGCCGGTACTGAGACCCTCCTACAAAGCCCCGCGCTTGGCAGTGCGATGGGCGACGCTGGCCGCTTCGGTAGTGATCCTGGGGGCGGTTCTCCTGACTAATCGCGAGGTGTTCTACCAGCACTCGCCGAGTTTTAAGGCGTACAGCGCCGCGCCACCACAGAGGATTGCAGAGTTGAAGGATTCCATTGTCGACCGGTCTGCGGATACGCGCGCTCCCGATCAAGCCGCTGCGAAGGTTAGTCCGCCCCTCAAGCACATGACGGCAAAACCGCGGGCCAACATGCAGTTTGACCAGTCCGGCGAAGTTCATTTCGCCTCGCCGCAAGCCGTAGGCGGCGCTATTCAGGTCGCCGCCGCCCCCGTTAAGTCAGAGGAAAGGGCCTTTGTTCTAGACAAAAAGACCGCATCCCCAGTGAGTTGGGGCCTTTCCTCCAATGGGGATGTGGAACGCTCACGTGATTCCGGCAAGACCTGGCAGAGTCTTCCCGTTGCGGGTTCTCCATTCCGCGTGATCACCGCCGTCGGCAATGACATCTGGGTCGGAGGAAATGCGGGTGCACTCTATCACTCCGCGGACGCAGGTCAGAGCTGGACAAAAATCTCTCCGGTTTCTACCGACGACGTCACTCACATCGAATTCTCCGATGCGCGCAACGGCCTTCTAAACACCGCCAATGGCCAGGTTTGGAGGACTTCCGACGGCGGCCGCACTTGGCGTTCGAAGTAGCCCATCAGACACACTTCCCGGTTACGATCACGTTCTGCTCTCAGTTACCGAAGTGACATTTACACGCCAGCTTTGCTCTTCTAGTATCCAATTCGTTCGAGGCAGTTCTGGGGGAGGGCTGCCGAGGCGTCCTGAACAATGTTCAGGGCGCTTTTTTATTTTTGGGCGGCAATACCCTCAATCCCTTAAAAGCAGAGCTATCGTAGTACTTGGCTGGCTGCGACCTTCTGGCGCGAATTGCATCCAATATTCTGGTGTTACGATATTCACAGCGCACAATTGCGTTGGAGAAAGAGGGACAATGGCGGCGAACGGAATTATTGAAGTGACAGATGCGAATTTCGATCAGGACGTGCTGAAGTCGCAAACCCCGGTTTTAGTGGATTTTTGGGCGGCCTGGTGCGGACCGTGCCGCGCCATCGCTCCCATCGTTGAGGAGCTCGCTAAGGAGTACGAAGGTAAAGTAAAGATCGGCAAGATGGATGTGGATCGCAATAACGCGACCCCCATGCGCTACAACGTGCGCGGCATTCCTACCCTGCTGCTGTTCAAAGGCGGCCAGGTCCAGGAACAGATTGTCGGCTACGTTCCCAAAGATCAGATCCAAAAGCGGCTGGAAAAGCACCTGGAAGTAAAAGCAGTCTAAGCAGTTTTTGATTCAGGCTTGTGACGCCCGGGATTACATCTCGGGCGTTTATTTTGTTGAGGGGTTTTGGTCGTTCCTGAGGATGTTGGATTCTTTAGCGGCAAAATCCCAACCACAGAGGACACAGAGTTACACAGAGGAAAGCCACAGAGGTCGGTGTCGCCGAGCCACTCTCTGTGGTTTTTCTCTGTGTAACTCTGTGTCCTCTGTGGTTGGGATTTCGCCGCGATCGCAGATCGAGCGAACTCAGTATTTTCTCAATACCCCCATGACCCTGCCCTGAATCTGCACATCCGCAGCGGGCACCATAATTGGCTTCATCTTCGCGTTCGAGGGCTGCAGGCGAATCTTGTCGCCTTCACGATAAAAGCGCTTGAGAGTCGCGTCCGCGCCGCCAACCAGAGCCACCACAATGTCTCCGTTGTGCGCGATTTTACTTTTCTCAACCAGCACATAATCGCCGCTGAGAATCGCCTCATCCTGCATCGAATCGCCGCTTACTTCGAGGACATAAGCTTCCTTCGATCGCACAAAGTCCGCGAGTGAAATCGTCTCCGGACGTTCAATGGCTTCGATCGGCTGACCGGCAGCAATTCGTCCCAGCAAAGGCAGCACCATGCCGGTGTTCACCGACATCGCAACTTTCAGACGGCCCTTGGGAGGCAGCAAATCAATCGAGCGGCTGCGGTTGTAGTCGCGATTGAGCAGGCCCTTCTTTTCCAGATTCGAAATATGTTTGTGGACGGTGGCCAGCGAACTCAGCCCCAGGCCTTCGCCGATTTCTTCAAAGGAAGGCGAGTACTGGTTGCGCTGCACAAACTCGGCAATAAAGTCGTAAACCTCTCGCTGTCGCTTGGTGATTGCCATGCCTGCATTTTAGGCGAATATAAAGCGAAGTCAAGATACTTTCAGATAGACGGTCCGTCGCGCGCCACTGGCAGGAACAAATCTGTAGGCGAACAAATAGCGAATATGCTAGTATCCCTTTGTCATGGCCCGCCGCCCCGATCCCCGCAGACCCACCGACGAAATCATGCGCCCTGAAGATCTCAAGCAAATGCGCAATGGCTTGTCCCGCCTCAGCATTGATGCCGTCCGCCACGCCTACAATACCGCTTACGCGCGCTGCCGCATGGTCAACGACCGGGTTCCCAGTGCGCATTCTATTCAGGAACTCGTCCAGGTATGGAAGCAGTTGTGGAAGTGGAGATAAACGCGTCAGCGCCGCCGCATAATTACTTCATCCTGACGATAATGTTCTTCATCAGAGAAGGCAGGAGTTCTCATGAACCCCGACTTGCACGACACTATCTCGCTTCTCACTCGCACTCCAGCCGTGCTCGATGCGCTACTGCGCGATCTGCCGGAGACCTGGACGCATCGCAATGAGGGCGAAAGCACCTGGACCGCATTCGACGTCGTGGCTCATTTGATTCACGCCGAGCGCACCGACTGGATACCACGCGCTAAAACCATTCTGCAATTCGGGGAGACGCAGGCGTTCGCACCGTTCGATCGACTGGGCCACGTTCGGGAAAGTCAGGGCAAATCACTCGGCCAGTTGTTGGACGAGTTTGCTAGCGTGCGTGGGGAAAGTCTGGCGGAATTGCGGAAGCTTAATCTCCAGCCCAAGGACCTCGACCGCCCCGGCCGACATCCTGCACTCGGTCCAGTTACTCTGTCTGAATTGTTGGCGACCTGGGCAGGCCACGACTTAACTCATCTGCACCAGATTTCGAGAATTTTGGCCCATCAATACCGCTCCGCCGTAGGCCCATTCAGCGCGTATCTTGGAGTGCTGCAGTGCTCCGGCCACAGCTCCTGAGTGAGCAGATTCCGGTGGCCCGAACATCGGCACGCCGAGTCAGGCGTCCGGAACGAAGTCAATAACGTTCTGCGGATGATCGCGAAATGCGGGAGCCGTCCACCGGCACATCGCGCTGTAAGACGACTTCCAGAGTTGTGCCAGGCATCATCTTCACTTCATTCCCATGGCTAAAGGCGGCTATCGCCGTTCCGATGGCGCCGCCAATCCCTGCTCCGATTAAAGCGCCCTCTCCGCCGTGAACGACTGCGCCAGTTAGTGCACCATCAGCAGCAGGTCCAGCAATAGTTGCCGCAGTTTTCCCTTTGTTGCTATCGGCTTGAATCGTGCCTTCTTCGTCTTTGACCTTGGCGTTATCAACTCCTGGCGCGTTCTCAATAGCTCCTGGCAGCAAGACGGTATATCCGCTCGGGTAGATCAGACTCGTAAAGTGAATGAGCACCGCGGCGCGGCCTTTGATGTGTCCTGCAGGTTTGATGGAAATGATCTTTCCTTGAACATAGGTTCCTGCAGGAACGATGATGCGGTCATTAATGGCAACGGGAAACGTGGACTGCGCGTAGATGGGATCGCCCTCGTGATTGGCTTTGGTGGAAATCGTATTTTTCAGCGCAATGGGAATCCGAGTGCCCGAAGGAATGATGAGTTCACTAGCGCTGCGGTGTGGGCCCTGAGTAAGAGTGGGAACGGAACTGTCCTTCGGTTGAGTCCTAGGCGTTATCTCGGGCTGGGCGCCCTCTTGCGCCAAAGCAAAGCTGGAAAGAAACATCAAGGTAAGCAGAATGCGCACGGGGCACCTCCATCAGCAAACAAATAGGAACGGCTATTGAAAGTACGATGCAACTTACCTCACGAAAGTTATGCAGGCAAGGGCAAATTTTCAGGGCATTGGGTTGCTTGACCCTCGGTGAAGCATCCCGAAATTGCGAGCATTGCTATATTGACTGAGACAAGCTGCATGGTTCGCTCATCCGCTCAAAACCGATATCGCATGCCCGCCGAATGGGAACCTCATGCGGCCACCTGGCTCGCCTGGCCACACTACAAGCTGGATTGGCCGGGCAAGTTTGAGCCCATTCCATGGGTCTTCGCCGAAATCATTCGTTATTTGAGCCGGGACGAACCGGTGGAACTGATCATCAAAGATGCGTCGGCGGAGAAGTCGGCCCGCAAGACCTTGCGTTTGGCTCATGCTTTGAACACAAACGTCAGGTTTCATCGTTGGCCAACAGACAGGGTATGGACCCGGGATTCGGGGTGTGCATTCGTGTTTAAGTCAGCACGGGCGAGGACGCCCGTGTCCCCACCAGAAGTGGGGAGTTGGGGCACGGGCGTCCCCGTCTATGCTGCGCAACTGGCTGCCATTAAGTGGCGCTTCAATGCCTGGGCGAAATATCCCAATTGGAAGCAGGATGAAAAAATCAACAGCCTGATGGCGGAAACCGCCGGTGCAGATGAAATTCAACCTGCCATTGGAAAGAAACGAGTGGTGCTCGAAGGTGGGTCCATCGACGTCAACGGCCGGGGCACGCTCATCACCACTGAAGAATGCCTGCTCAGCCGCGTGCAGCAGCGTAATCCAGGAATGAAGAAGCGTCATTACGAAAAGATATTTGCCGAGTACCTGGGCGCGGCAAACGTCATTTGGCTCGGCTCGGGCATTGTTGGCGACGATACCCACGGCCACGTGGACGACATCACGCGCTTCGTTTCACCCGACACAGTTGTGACCTCCGTGGAGTCCGATCCTACTAGCGAGAACTACGAGGCTCTGCGCGACAACGTGCGGCGGCTAAGGGACGCGACCGTGGAGGATGGCAAACCGCTGGCCGCGATTGATCTCCCTATGCCAGCGCCGGTTTATTTTGAAGGCCGCCGTTTGCCCGCGAGCTATGCGAATTTCTACATCGCGAATCGCACGGTGCTGGTTCCAGTCTTCAACGATCCTAACGACCGGGTTGCGCTCGATATTCTTGCTGATATTTTTCCTGATCGCGAAGTTGTGGGCATTTATTGCGGAGATTTGATCTGGGGATTCGGCGCCATCCACTGCATGACCCAGCAGCAGCCGGCGTTAGAAGCACGTTGAGTTTCCGCGAGCTGGACGTGCGGGGCTACACGAACTCAAGGCAGCTCAATAATCTGATGATCGAGACAGTCGGGATGCATTGCATCCAACAAGCCGTTCATCAATTCCCTGCCGTGCTTTGCCAGAAAGTAAATGCCCGCGAAACTTCGCTCCTGAAGCTCTTTTTCGGGATAAAGAGAATTGCTGATTAATTCCGCGTGCCGCTGAATCACCTCGCTATGCCGCAATTCCGCGCGAGCAGCTCGGGCCCGAAGATTGTTGATTTGATAAAGCATTTTCGATTCAGCATTCTCAGCGGATTCAATGAGTGTCTTGTCGAGCTCGGCAAGTGACTCGCGAACCGCCTTCATGGAATTCTGAACCGCTGCCGTGGCCTTCTCAAATGAGTTCTGAAGGTTGGGCGGAAGCCTGCGTGCGCCGAGGGTTTCGCGTAGTACCTCAGGGCCTTCGAATATCTCTGGAATCGCCAAGCGGTATTTATCAAGTAAAGCTTTAAGTTTAGGCTCAATCAGAGTGGCAGAAAAGCGCGATAGAACCGGAGTTGTTCGATGAGCCAAACTCTGATAGACAGCCGCAGCTTGCGCAAAGTAAGCTACCTCAGCCGCCCCTCCAATGTAAGTTAAGGTGGGCAACAGGTAATCCTGAACCACCGGTCGCAGCAGCACATTCGGACTGAATGACTGCGGTGATTTGGCTGCTAGGTCTAGGAGCTGCTGACGCGACACCGTCTCTTCGCCAACCAGGAACTCTCCGCTTTTAGTCTGTTGAATAGGAACTCGCGCGCCATCGCGCATGGCAAACAACAACGTAGATGAACTAGTGACCTTCACCTGCTGGTGATATCCAGCGGCATGCAGCTTGGCATCGCGGTCAAGTACAGTTTGGGTGATCTCCGGAGCGCGTTCGATGGCGGCGGAATATAGCGGAGCAGCAATTCGATCCAGTTCTGGATCCGAGCCATCGAGTAAAACAACGCCGAACTCTGCAAATAGACGGGAGAAAAGTTTGGCGAATGCGGACCCGAAATTCTCGCCCGGTTGATAACATTCTCCAAGTAACTTCGTAACATCGGAGTCGCCCAGCGATTCTGTTGCGCGAGCCACAGCCTCGCCGATCTCGGGTCCGAAGCTGATTGTTCCTACCGGCGCATCAGGTTTTGTCTGAGCGACGCTGAGCAGAATGTCCAGTTTGCCGTCGGCGCCTGGTATTTGTGCCTGGTTCACTTCCTCGAAGTCGTGGTCCTCGGTGGCAAGCCAAAAAACCGGAACTGCTTCTACTCCGAGCTTCCGAGCCTCTTCAGCCAACTTCACCGCACTCAAAGCTTTGTAGATCGAAAAAACCGGTCCGCCAAAGAGTCCAACTTGTTGGCCGGTGACGACGGCGCAAGCTCCCGAACGCAGGCCCTCAATATTTCCGAGCGTGGCCGCCGATGCTCCCCAAGCACGGTTCTGTCGTTCGAGAATTGCGGAAACCTGGTTTCTGCGATCCGCTGGATACTGAATGCGGCCGCATTCTTCCTTTGCCCATTCGAGAAAGCGTGGTGAGCGAGAGTAGAACGGCTGCACTGACGGAGAGAAATCCAGATAATCAAGGAACAGCTTGCTGCTGTGGGGCACTTGGCGGAATGGAAAACAATGCGATTTCATGAGGGCAGATACAAGAACATCTATCAATTTAACAAGTCAAGCGCAGTCCACAGTCTCCAGTGCTCTTCCGATGAGATGACGAAACCCTCGACCGGATGCAAAGATAATCTCTCAAAGTATATAGACGTACTACTTCCCGGGGAGTTGCTGCTTGATGACACAATCTTTTGCCGCGCCCTTTTCTCTCGAGGGCACACACGTTCGCCTGGACCCGCTACGCCCGGAGCACGTCCCTATGCTCTGGGAAATTGTGAAAGAGCACCTGGATGATATCTTTCGCTGGATTCCCTACCGGCTGCAATCGTTGCAGGATTTCGAAGCCTTCAATCGCCAAGTGCATGACGAGCAACAGCGCGGCTTATCTGTCCCGTTTGCGACAATGGAGCGTAGCTCGGGCAAAGTCGTCGGAACCACCCGCTACATGAACATGGATTTGGCCAACCGCAAAGTTGAAATTGGATCGACCTGGATCGCTCCCCCATGGCACAGGACCGTAATCAATACTGAGGCCAAGTACCTGATGCTGTGCCACGCATTCGAATCCTGGAAGTGCCTGCGGGTCGAGCTGAAGACAGACTCAATGAACCAGCGGTCGCGGGAGGCAATTCTTCGGCTGGGCGCTAAGCAAGAAGGCACCCTGCGCAAACACATGCTGACCTGGAACGGCCGCCAGCGCGACTCGGTTTACTTCAGCATCCTGGACACGGAATGGCCGGGAGTAAGGACGGAACTGGAGCGTAAACTACACCGGTAATTGGATTGAAATTGCACCGTTCTTGCTACAATTTGAATATGGCCGAAAAGTCCCCATTCACCGACGTTCCCACCGCAATCGAAGAAATTCGGGCCGGACGAATGATTGTGATTGTGGACGATGAAGATCGCGAGAACGAAGGCGACCTGATGTTGGCGGCGGAAAAAGTCACGCCGGAAGCGATCAACTTCATGGCGAAATTTGGCCGCGGCCTGGTCTGCTTGACCTTGACGGAAGAGCGCCTCGAACATCTGCGCATCGGAGCCATGAGCGCGGAGAATACCTCAAATTACGGCACAGCATTTTGCGAGGCAATCGATGCCCGCGAAGGCGTGACCACAGGAATTTCAGCTTTTGACCGCGCACGCACCATTCGCGTTGCTATTGATCCTGCAACCCGGCCTTCGGACTTAGCGCGTCCCGGCCACATTTTCCCCTTACGCGCGCGTAAGGGTGGGGTGCTGGTGCGTGCCGGGCAAACCGAAGCCTCCGTCGACCTGGCGCGAATGGCGGGCATGGTCCCCGCCGGAATTATCTGCGAGATCATGCGTGAAGACGGCACCATGGCACGAGTTCCCGACCTGATTGAATTCTGCAATCTGCACGGGATGAAGATACTTACGGTGGCGGAACTCATCCGTTACCGCATGCAGCACGAGCGCTACGTGCATCGCGTCGGGGAGGCGTTGGTAAACACAAACTACGGCGAGTTTCGGGTGATCGCGTACGAAAGCGAGGTCGATGGCGGCGATTCGCACCTGGCGCTGGTGCGTGGCGATATTGAAACCGGCGATCCGGTGCTGGTGAGAATGCACGCGCATTGTTTGATCGGCGACGTATTCGGATCAAAGGGCTGCGATTGCGCTGACACGCTTGACGGATCCCTGGCGATGATTGCCGGCGAAGGTCGGGGAGCGCTTATCTACCTTCACCAATCATCGAAAGGCTTCGCAGTCGAGCGGGTGGGCGAGAAGAATGCAATTTCGTTTCATCACGAGCGGGTCCCGCAGACGGCTTCCGAAACTCAACGAAAAACGCAGCGCGAAATCGGTATTGGAGCGCAGATTTTGTCAGATCTCAATCTGCACCGCATTCGCCTGCTTACCAATCATCCACGCAAGGTCGCAGCGCTCGAGGGATTCGATATTGAAATTGTGGATCAGGTACCAGTTTCGCTGGCGCGAAAGATTCAGTGACTAGTGTGTTGCTGCTGAATTCTTGCCGCTGACCGGGGTTTCAAAACGGCTTGCGGATTTCGAGGTCGTTGTCGCGGATAAAAAATTGCGCCGAACATTTTCCCGACCCGCAGATCACCGCGATGAGTCCGGCAATTTGTTTGCGCGTGATCAGGCCCAGAATGCCGCATTTGGGGCAGGAGAGCACCGCCCAATAGGGATCTTCCTTTTCACCGATTCGGCCGGCGTTTTCCAGCACAAAAATCGTGCCGGGCTGCATCTGTTCCGGGATCCATTCGTTGAGGACATCGAGTTCTGCAACCATTTTCCCTCCTGAGGGGCAATCACTGCTAAGAACCCAGTTTCGCTTTGCGTATGGAACGAGCTTCTTCCGGACCACATCGGCCAGGACGCTTGCGCCCGCTGACGATGGCCTTTACCCGACGCACCGTATCACTGAGACATATAGCCAACATCGGCTGCCGGGAATTTTTCAGTATGTCCACAATTTGCTGTGGTGAAGTTTCGAGATAGAGCGACTGACCGTCGGTCAGCAGGTGATAATTGGATGACCCGCCCACCGTCTCTGCAAGCCGCTTACTGAATTCCCTCTGCAGAAAACGAACCACCTTGCGTACCCGCTGCAGTGAAAAGCCTTTACGCCGAAGTTCGCAAATGACTGCTACTTCGGTTAAGTCCTCGAACGAATAAACGCGACGGTGTCCCCGGCGCGCGGGGACGACAATGCCGCGTTCGTCCCACCACTGCAACTGGCGTGCCGTGATGCCAGTCAGCCGAATCACATCGTGCGATGTAAACCAATCCTGCATATCAGCCTGCAAATGTTTGAAACGTTCTATTTGGAAAATGTTTGAAACATTGTAGGCATGAATGCGCAGAAAGCAGTGTGGAAATAGTTGAAAAGAGAGTAACTAACGGAGTTACCGCAAACTGTTTGGAAACCGCCGAAGAGGGTAGCGGCAGAACACGAGTTCAAATACCGCCGCCGACAAAATGCACAATTTCGAGCTTGTCGTCATCGGATAGTTGGGTTGTACTCCAGCGCTCGCGCGGGACCAGTCCGCAGTTAAGTTCGACGGCCACACGGTCCGGCTTCATACCGAGTCGGTCAAGAAGAGCGGCGATGGTTAATGCAGAATCGAACTGGCGATCTTCGCCGTTTATAATGAGGTTCATTTTGACTTGCTTAGATCCAGGCCGCCGAACCAACTCTCAGGAGTGCGCTCGCCTCAGCTGGAACTTTCGCGTGGCGGTGCGGCCGTGCGCGCTCATTTGCACCAGCACCGACGATTCTGACAATGAGCCTTCTTCGACCGCCAGCACCAGCACCGCCTCGCCGGCGGCGTCCGTGACCATCTGCGCATAGAAGGGTGCGGCATTGGTCCGGGCGAAGCGGACCGTGAGCCGAGCTCCAGAAACTGGCTGGCCAGATTCGGTGGCGCGCAATTTCATGGAAAGCTGTTCTGCAGCATGAATGGAATGCGAATTCACCCATTGAATCTCGAGTTCTTTGATGGCGCTCAAGGCATCGGGATTGTCCCGCTTATCGAAGACTTCCTCGATTTTGCCTTCGCGGATCGCGTCCAATACCTGGCGGTGTTGCTCCCGAAGCATCTGTTCTTTTTGCTGATCGGTAAAGCCCTGGCTCGAAGCTTGTTCAGCGTAAGAGGTAGCGTGCTTGCCGATACAACGTCCCTTCACGAAAACCTGGGTCTGCAGCAGAGTCTCGCCTTCGCGCGCTTCACTCTGCACGTGGTACACGACGTCATCGTGTTTAATGTCGGTATTGAAGCCGAAAATCATCAGTCAAGCTGTGTAGGTAGTGTCGTCGAAAATATGCTCGCACGCAATAATTACTGAAGTTCGGGGTGGGGCGCGGTGGCTGGAACAAATGCGGGGTAGATGGGGACCTGTTTCGGCTTTCGCGCATCATTCAACGTGTAATGACAGGAACGTACAATGCAAGAGTGAAGACTTGGGATGTTGTAATCATCGGCGCGGGCATTATTGGACTGTCGCTCGCGATCTCGCTCCGCAAACAAGGGCTGCGAGTGCTGGTGGTTGAGCGTGGCGAGCCAGGACGAGAGGCCTCATCGGCGGCTGCGGGAATGCTGGTAGGGTCAGGCACCGGGCTTCCTCCGGCGTTGCAGGCGCTGGCTGAGGACAGCGCGCGCATGTACCCCGAGTTCGTGCATGAACTTGAAGATGAGTCGGGGCTGAAAGTTGATTTGCGGGAAGAGGGGACGATTTTACTGGACGGTGAAGCCGAGTTCTCGCGTGAGGCTCAACCTCTGGGAGCTGAAAACTTAAGTTCGCTCGAACCCGCCATCACTGGACCCGGCATCCGCAAGTTTGCGGCGGCTTACCTGCGTGAGCGCTCAGTTGATCCGCGACAGCTCGTAAGCGCAGCCCTGAAGGCCGCGCGCCATCGCGGGGTGGATATCTCATCTGGAAGCCAGGTTGAGCAATCGCTGATTGAACGGGAACGCATCACCGGGGTACGCACCGCGCAGACCTCTTACGCTTCCGCAATTGTCGTCAACTGCATGGGGGCTTGGGCGGGAGCAATTGGTCCCCACAAATTTCCTGTGCGTCCGGTCAAAGGCCAGATGCTGGCTACGGTCGGTGGGCCGGAGCTCAAACACGTCATCCGCGGCGCTCACGTTTACTTGGTTCCCCGCAGTGACGGACGCATCGTGATCGGCTCGACTCTCGAAGATGCCGGATTCAACAAACAAACCGACGCGGACGCCATTGAAAAAATATTTCAGGCGGCGACCGAACTTGTGCCCGGGCTTTCGAACTCCCGGAGGCACGAAGACTGGGCCGGCCTGCGGCCCGGCACGCCCGACAACCTGCCGATTGTGGGAGAAACTGCAAGCCGCGGCTATTTCGTTGCCACTGGGCATTATCGCGACGGCATTCTGCTGGCGCCCATTACCGCCCAACTGATGACAGATTTGATCCTGAGGCGAAATCTAATCCACGACCTCACGTCATTTTCTCCCGCGCGCTTCGATCGAATGCACCACGGAGACACGGAGACACGGAGGCGCGGAGCAAAATAGTCTAAGAATCGTAAAAGACCCATCGGGCTTAAAACTGGTTGCTCGTTGTGGAAGAGTACGCCCTTCGGTTTCTCCGTGGCTCAGTGTCTCCGTGGTGAACCGATTTTCGCTTCGCTATACTGGAACGTTTTCACGAAAGGATTTTCCCATGGCCTCCCCTGCCGTCGATTTTGCCCGCCAGAACCAGCCACGTTTTTTGCGCGAGTTGAAAGATCTGCTGCGCATTCCCAGCGTCAGCACCGCGCCGGAACGCAAATCGGATGTTCAACGCGCCGCCGAGTTTGTGGCCAATGACCTGCGCCGCATCGGCATGGAAAACGTTGAGGTGATCCCCACCAAGGGGCATCCTTTGATTTATGCCGACTGGCTGCATGCCGCAGGCAAACCGACCGCGCTGTGCTATGCGCATTACGACGTGCAGCCACCGGATCCACTGAATGAATGGATCTCGCCGCCCTTTGAGCCCGCCGAACGCAACAACAATCTTTATGCGCGGGGCGCGGTCGACGACAAAGGCCAGCTGTGGATGGAGGTCAAAGCCATCGAGGCCCTCATGCGCGGCCATGGCGGCAAGCTGCCGATCAACGTAAAGTTCATCATCGAAGGCGAAGAGGAGGTCGGCGGCGAGGCGATTGCCGACTACGTGCGCAAGCAGAAGGCAAAGTTAAAAGCCGACTTCGCGCTGGTCTGCGACACTGAATTGTTTGCCGCTGATTTGCCGACTTTGTGCGTGGGACTGCGTGGCCTGGTGTATACGGAAATCGAGGCGGTGGGCGCGAAGGTAGATTTGCACTCTGGCATGTACGGCGGGGCGGCGCCTAATCCATTGTTCGCGCTGATCGAGATCATCAGCAAATTGAAAGATGCCAAGGGGCGCATTCAGATTCCCGGCTTCTATAGGAAGGTAAAACCGCCGACTGCAGGGGAACTCAAAGCCTGGAAGCGGCTGCCATTTAACGAAGAGCACTACCGCAAAACCGAAGTGGGATCGTTAAAGCTGACCGGGGAGCCAGGATATTCGGTTCTCTACCGCACCTGGGCGCGGCCCACGCTCGAAGTGCACGGGATGCCCGGAGGCTTCGTCGCCGCGGGCGCAAAGACCGTGATTCCGGCGCGCGCCTCGGCCAAAGTTTCCATGCGCCTGGTGCCGAATCAAGACCCGGATGACATCCTGAAGCGCTATCAGGCCTATGTGAAGAAACTCACACCCAAAGGCATCGAAACCAAAATTAAAGTCTGGAGCAAAGGCCAGGCCTGCGTGGTGGGCACCAACAACCAATACATTCAGGCCGCGACCGAAGCGCTGCACGACGTGTTCCACAAGAAAACGGTCTTCATCCGCTCCGGGGGATCGATTCCCATCGTCACCGATTTTCAGGACGTGCTGAAAACTCCGTCGGTGATGATGGGCTTCGGCTTGCCCGACGACAATCTGCACGCGCCCAACGAAAAGCTGCACCTGCCGAATTTTTTCCGGGGCATCGAAGCTGTGGCGCGCTATCTCGAAATCCTAGGCGCCTGATCCATTGTTATTCGCAATTCCGGCCGCATTGTCCGCTGTTTTTCTGGCGATCGCGGCCCATCTCGGCGCCTTCAGCCTTCCGTTGGCGGCCCTGATATTGGCCT
>JBOGLH010000124.1:0-53417 GCA_050746025.1 Terriglobales bacterium
GCTACAACCGGCTCAATATTGAAACCGGTCATTAACTTGATATCGTCCATGGCGAAGACGTTCGTCGGATCAACCATGGCGATGGTGAGTGAAGCGCCCACGCGACTAAGGGGAAGAATCTGATAGCGCTTGGCGGTGTCGTGCGGAATCAGTTTCACTACCGAAGAATCGATTTCAAAGTAAGAAAGATTTATGGCGGGAACGCCGTACTGGCGCGAGAGGAAATTGGTGACGTCCTCGTCGGTCAGGAAGCTAAGTTTGACCAGCGCGCTGCCCAGGCGGCAGTTCTGTTCCTTCTGCACCTTGATTGCCTGTTGCAGTTGTTCTGGGGTGATGATCTTCTCTTTGACGAGAAGGTCGCCCAGTCTTTGAGACATACCCCAATCTCCTGGTATTGCTTAATGCAGGTCCGGGAATCGCGAACCCGGCGCAGAAAAGGCGCCTGTTTCAGGGGGTGAACAGGCACAAGTTCCGGTGACACAAATTGTCACCTTGAATTGGTTACCTTGAAAGTAACCGAAGTACTTGTCCGCAAACTTAAGATTTTTCGACGTGCAGAATTCGCTAAATACCGTAGTAGATGGCACTTTTAGCGAGTCGTGCGCGGCAGTACATGTACCTTGGACACATCAGCGGGGACTCTCTTAAACTGAAGTCGAATGGTGCAACTTTCCACTGAAGAAGATGTCGCAGCGCTCTATTCGACCTTGGCTCGCACATGGGGGCGGCAGCACTGGTGGCCGGCGAAAAGTCGGTTTGAGGTGATCGTCGGGGCGTATCTGACCCAAAACACGAGCTGGCGCAATGTGGAAATTGCTTTGCGAAACTTGCGCGCGGCGAGAGTTTTGAGCGTTGAAGGAATTCGCAACATTTCGCTTAGGCGACTGGAGCGCCTGATACGTTCATCAGGTTATTTTCGGCAGAAAGCGCCGAGGCTGAAAACGTTTGTCAAATTTCTCGACCGGAAATATGCCGGTTCGCTGACTAGAATGTTCGCCCAATCGACGGCAGAGCTCAGGGAGCAATTGTTTTCGTTGCATGGCATGGGCCCGGAGACCGCAGATTCGATCCTGCTATATGCGGGACAGCATCCAGTTTTTGTGGTTGATGCGTACACGCGCCGGATGGCAGTGCGGCATGGCATCTTAAGCGAGAAGGCTAGCTATGAAGAATTTCGCGAGTTATTCGAGCGCGCTTTGATTCATGCTGAACTGATTCAGGTCCCGGGCGTGGACGCCCGCCCAAGCGGGTCAGCGTCGCATCCGCCATCGCGCATGAGTATGGCTACACGCACGCCGTTGGTGCAGGTCTTTAACGAGATGCACGGCCTGATCGTGAGTGCGGGCAAGCAATATTGTTTGAAATCCAAAGCGCAATGCGAACTGTGCCCATTAGGATTGTTGCTGCCAACTCAGTCAGTATCCAAAGACTGAACTCCGCAGATTGCATTCCAACCGGAACCGTGTTCTTCTAACTCGCGCCCTTATTCCGATGCCCGACCAGCAACTCACCACACACTCCGTTCCACAATCGTCGCGGCCCTGGCACTCCGTAACCGCCGGCTTTCTTGGCTGGATGCTCGATGCCTTCGACTTCTTCGTTCTGGTGTTTCTCGTTGACACGCTGGCCAAGCAGTTCCACGTAAGTAAAGGGCAGATGGTGTTTACGCTTACCGTGACGCTGGCCATGCGTCCGGTGGGCGCGGTCATATTTGGATTGCTCGCGGACCGCTACGGCCGCCGGCGTCCGCTTATGGCAAATGTGATTTTCTTCTCTGTCGTCGAATTGCTTTGCGGGTTTGCGCCAAATTACACGGTCTTCCTGGTTCTGCGCGCACTCTATGGCATCGGCATGGGCGGAGAGTGGGGAGTCGGAGCCTCGCTTGCCATGGAGGCGGCGCCGCCGAAGTGGCGCGGAATTTTATCGGGCTTTCTGCAAAGCGGCTATCCGCTTGGATACCTGTTGGCAGCGCTGGCGGCGCGTTTCATTGAACCTGCGTTCGGATGGAGGGCTATGTTCTGGGTGGGAGGCGCGCCTGCGTTGCTGGCCCTCTACATCCGTTCAAAAGTGCCGGAGTCGGAAGCCTGGAAGCAGCACCGTGCGCCCTCAACCCGCGCCATTCTGGAGGTAGTGAAACAGAACTGGAAGTCGGCAATGTATCTGGTGCTGATGATGACGCTGATGATGTTTTTGTCTCATGGCACGCAGGATTTGTATCCCGACTTCTTGCGCTCAACGCGCGGCGCCAGCGCCCACACCATTTCTTACATTGCAATTCTCTACAACATTGGCGCGGTGATCGGAACACTGATATTCGGACACTTCTCGGAAAAAGTGGGCAGGCGGCGCAGTATGATCTGTGCGCTTGTTGTTTCGCTGGCCGCCATTCCCGCGTGGGCCTTCGCCGGACCGATCCTCACTATCGCGATCGCCGCATTCGTTATGCAAGCCGGCGTGCAGGGTGCCTGGGGCGTGATTCCCGCGCACCTGAACGAGCTTTCACCTGACCAGACGCGCGGGCTATTGCCGGGGCTTGCGTATCAACTGGGGATCCTAATCGCGGCCCCGATTAATTCGATTGAGTACGGGTTGAGTACACGAGTGGGATATTCTTGGGCGCTCGCAGGATTTGAGACGGTCAATATTGCGCTGCTGATTGTGGTGCTGGCCCTGGGGAAGGAGCGGAAAGGGAGGGGATTTATGGTGGTGAGTTCGGAATAACCGTGCCAGAACGGCGAGCCGTCTAACCGACGAATCGCCGGGCGAGTGAGATGCCGATGTCTCAGCTGTTACTGAAGGCACGTAGGCGGCTAGTTCTAAGCGCCTGCTTCCGTGGTATGTTTTCGCCATGTACAAGGCCGATGGAGCAGTTGAACGAAAGGTTAGCTGGAGCTTAGTTCCTTCGCTCACGGTTGCTGGATTCCTTTCGGCCATCTTCAATATCGGGATTTGGTGGCCGGCGAGTTCCACATATCGTGGCGACGGCACTTTATTTGTGGTATTGGCGAGCCTATCGTTCGGCCTAGCGCTTGGAGCGATCCTTTGGTTCTACGATCTTAGTAGTGCATGGAGAATGCTGGCCGTTGTTGGTGCGACGCTCACAGCTCATTTGCTGGGACTGTACATCCAACTGTATTTCCCGGCACGTTCCCAGGAATATGTAGATATTTCAATACTGGGAAATATAAGACTGGAAGTGGGAGTGACGAGTTTCGTGGTCGCCCTGATTCTATGTGTGGCGTTTCTGCTGTTTACAACCCCTAGATACACAATCGGACGGGCCCTAGGCGTCGCGTGCATGTGCGCCTCGCTGGAGGCCTTAACCGTCGCTGCTGTCGACGGCGCGCAGAGAGGGGCGTGGATCAGTTTTCTTACGGGGAATTTACTTGTACCCAGTATATTGTGGCAGCCTTCGCTCGCCTTTTTCCTTGCAATCGCACTAGTCCTTAAGCAACTAACCTCCCTGCGCTCTCAGGAAAGACCCCATTCTTCATTCAAGAGACGATCTGTGGGCTTTGGGATTGCGCTGATGTTTTGGCTCATCACCGGGACGTGGGCTCTTTCCTCTCACACTCGTTACGCAAATAAAGTTCATGCAGTACAGACGCGCGTGAACGCAGAGATATCCAAGTCTCTCGCGGAAGCCCCAGGTTTTGAAAACTTGCCGCCGACCCCGCCCAAGCCCCTGGATCAGGTTCTCTTGCTTCAAGACATAAACGGCTGGAGGACATACTACCCCAGTTTCCGGGACTATCCGGCGCGAACGATTGTGGGGAAGACTAGTGCGCCTTTCCCGGAGCGAAGGACATATACCGTTTCGTACGGTATGGCCGGAAACAACTCGAACGTACGGGTGGACGTCACGGAATATCCAAACGCCGAATGGGCGACTTACGAAGTGAGAAACACCCCGATGGACCACGAGTTTATCGAGCATGCGAACGTGATTAGACACTTGGTGCGCTTTGGCAATCACTTGATTCAAGACGGTTCGTACTTCTTTTGGCCTAGTGACGGAAAATTGATTTTCTTCGATTGCCAGCGAGTGATGCCAGACGTAATAGACCAGTTTCTGAAAGCCTACTTGGAAAAATATCCGAGTTCGCTCTCATGAGAGACGATGTTCCAGGTTGTGATCTTTTAGGCGAAGAATGTTGCGGGAGCGGGATCGGAAATCTCTCCCGGAAGGCGGTCGGTGACTTCCGCGAGAGTTGCAAGCTTTGCAGCGAGCTCCGGCTTCAGTGATCCGGCCTGACAACGCCAGTGGTAATTACCGGTGTGGGTGCTGGGCGTGTTGAGCCGGGCTTCGCTCCCGAGGCCAAGAACGTCTTGCAGCGGCACGACAGAAAAGTTTGCGGCCGAACTTTGCGCCAGGCGAATCAGTCCCCAGTTGGGGCCGTCTTCACCGCAGCCCACTAACGCCAAGACTGCGTGGCGTTCTTTTTCGCCCAGCGTTGACCACCAGCCGGGCGTCGTATCGTTGTCGTGAGTTCCGGTGTAGATGACGTGATTTGGGGTGAGGCGATGCGGCAGATAGGCGTGGGCGCCGACATCACCGAAGGCAAACTGCAACACCGCCATGCCGGGGATATTGTGGCGGTCGCGAAGAGCGATCACATCGGGCGTGATCATGCCGAGATCTTCGGCAAAAAACGGCAGTCCACCGAGCGCGTCGTTTAACTTGAAGAAGAACTCGTCGCCGGGGCCATCGACCCAGCGACCTTTGATCGCGGTCGGCTCATCAGCTGGGATCTCCCAGAACTGAGCGAAACCGCGGAAGTGGTCGAGGCGTATGAAGTCGCAGGTCTGTGTGGCCCAGCGCAAGCGCTGAATCCACCAGCGGTATCCGTTGCGGCGCATCGTATCCCAGTTGTAAAGCGGATTGCCCCAGCGCTGGCCGGTGGCGCTGAAATAATCCGGCGGCACACCAGAAACAACCTCGGGCTGCAGATCTTCGCGCAAACGGAAGAGGTCGCGATGTGCCCATACGTCGGCGCTTTCGTAATCGACGAAAATAGCAATATCGCCAACTATGCGAATTGATTTCTGGGCGCAGTAATGACGCAGAGCATGCCACTGTTCCCAGAAAAAGAACTGCAGGACGCGGCATACAGCAAGGCTGGAAGCGAGTTCTCGCTGGGCTGACTCGATTGCCAAAGATTCGCGGCGGGCCAGCGGCGAAGGCCAGTGGTTCCAATTGTTGCCGTGTTGCTGGCGGAGAGTATCAAATAAAACAAAATCATCCAGCCACCACGAATTTCCCTGACAAAAACGGTTGAACCGCTCTCGAACATCTTCCTTCGCGCGCTCGATAAAATTCGCCGCCGCCTGCCGAAGTAAAGGCAGCTTTTCGCGACGTACGCAGTCATAGTCGATGGGACCGATGGTTGCGGTCAGCTTAGAGATCGATGCCAGATCAAGCCAGCCTTTTTCCGCGAGACGCTCCAGGCTGATGATCAATGGATTTCCGGCAAAGGCAGAGATTGAAGAATAAGGAGAGTTTCCGTTTGCCGGCGGATTCAACGGAAGCAGCTGCCACAATCCCTGGCGCGCCTGAGCGAGAAAATCAAGAAATTCGTAGGCAGCGGGGCCCAAATCGCCAATCCCGCCGCGCGACGGCAACGATATGGGATGAAGCAGAATTCCGGTCGAGCGAGGAAAATTCATGCGGGAGCAGTTTGCTGCTGATTAGAAATTGGTGGTTAGTTTACGCTCAGTTGCTGCCGACTCGCGGTTACTCGTTTTCCTCAGTATGCGGCTTGGTCAGAGCGGCCATTTCCTTTTCGTTGATCTTAATCTTGCCCGACTTTTGCATCGACTCGCGAAGATTTCCCAGGAACAAATTGAAGATTTCACTCTGCTGCTGTTGTAGAGTTGCGTCACGAATCTGATCCTTTTTCGCCGCGTATTCCTGGTCAGTTGGGGCTTGCCGATAGGTAACCGAGAGGACGACCCCCGTATTACCGGCATCGATGGGCCCGCTGATATCTCCTGGCTTCAGGCTGAAAGCCACGGCCGCCGAACCGGTCATTGAACCGATGTCGGGAACCTGGCCATCGGGAAGAACGAAGTCGCTGGTCTTGTACTCAGCGCCGACTTCCTTGGCTGCCTTTTTCAAATCGTGATCAGCCTTGGCGCGATCGGACAGCTCCTGAGTTTTCTGAGCCAGCAACTGGGATGCGCGTTGGTTCTTGAATTCCTGCTCCACCCGGCTGCGAATTTCGTCGAAGGTCGGCGTCGACGGCGGCTTGATGGCGGTGACCTGATAAATCGCATACCCCTGATGAATTTGGGCTTCGTCCGGTGGCGCGTTTGGGGTTTGCGCAAAAACCGTGCTCATGAGCTGTGGATCGTTGCCGATTCCCGGCAGCGCGGCCTTGCTATCAACAAAGTCGGTGCTGATCACCTGCAGACCTTTTGCAGCAGCAGCCTTTTCGAGGCTAGTGTTACGCGCCTGCGAAAGCAGTTGCTCAACTTCCTGCTGCGAAGCCTGGGCAGCTTTCTGTTGCTTGATCAACGGCTCGATCTGGGCTTTCACCTCATCTAATGACTTTACCTGCGCATCGTGCTTGTCATCCACATGGATGATGTGGAAGCCGTAACTGCTTTGAACCAGGTCGCTGGTACCGCCTTTGGGGAGAGAAAACGCAGCCTTCTCGAATTCAGGAACCGTTCTTCCCCTCCCGATCCATCCCAGGGAGCCGCCGTTCTTGGCTGAACCCGGATCATCTGAATATTTCTTGGCCAGTTCAGCGAAATTCCCCCCGCCTTTAACTTGCTTCAATACATCCTCGGCTTTAGCACGGGCCGCATCAACCGCTTTCTGATCGACTTTTCCGTCGGATCCGGGAAGCGGGGTCTTGATCAGAATGTGGCGCACATTGACCTGCTCGGGTACGCGATACTCGTCGCGGTGCTGGTCGTAGTAACTTTGTAGCTCTTGCTGCGTGACCTGGGTCTGAGAAAGCAGCCGTGCGTTGTCGACTACCACGTACTTAAGCTGGCGCCGTTCCGGAATCGAATTCACATAACTATTTTTGTTGCGATCATAGAAGGCCTTCAGCTCGGCTTCTACGGGATGAATCGACTTGAGGATGTCGTCTTTCTTAATAACCGTGTAGTTGAACTTCACCTTGGTGTTCTGCTTGTCAAACTGCTTGCGAACTTCGGCGTCAGTGACGGTTGCGCTGGACGAGACCAAATCACGCAACTTGTTCAACAGAATGTCCTCTTTAACCAGTTGCTCAAACTGCTGCACCGTCAGATTGTTGCTGGCCACGAAGTCTTCATATTGTTGCTCTCCGATGAAAGTGCCATTCGGAAACAGAATCTGCCCCAGTTGTCCGTGGCGCATGTACTCGCGAAGATCTTCGTCGGTGGCCTTGAGCCCCATTTTCTGCGCTTGAACCAGCAACACCTTTTCACTGATAAGATTCTCGGCCGCGCGTTGTGCGAAAAATGGCAGAAGCGCACTGGCCTGAGCGCCGCCGCGCGGAAACTGCTGGTTCAACATCTGCTTGGCTTGGCGCAGGACGTCGTTGACGGTAATATCATGTCCGGAAACCGTCGCTACCACGCCGGGGCCGGAGGAATTCGGCAGCAAATTAGAGCTGCCGAAACCCGGAATCAACGTAATCGCCATGAGCACGCAAACAACGGTCAAGAGGCCGCCGAGGACAATTTTCTTGATCGGGCCAGGGGTTTGCAGGAAACGAATCATGTATTTGAAAACTCCAAAATATTAAGCGGAAACTAAATTATAGACGAACCGAGCTTGCCAGCACAGCGGCACTGGACTACCGTGGGGTTTTGCGTTTTTCCTCGTGAACCTTGGTGTCCTTCGTGGTTACTGATTTTTAAAAGCCTGAACCACCAAGGACACCAAGGTTCACGAAGGAATGCGTGCGTCTATATGAACACAAAATTCGTCTATTGAAACGTGTTAATAAAGCATGATATGAATGCTTGGCCAAATCATTCCCATCGAGAAGGGGTCTAATGAAGCTTCGATTTCTGCTGTCCGTGCTGGTTGCTTTTGTGGTCTCGCAATTTGTTTCAGCTCAAACCCAGTCAGCAAAACCGGCGCCCAGGCGAGCCAGTTCTGCTCCGGTGCCGGAGATGGGTCTTGCACTGCGCGATGGCTGGTCGCTGCAATCATCGTACAAGGTGGAAAAGCCGGGAGAGATCGTTTCTACTCCGAAATTCTCTCCCGCCGGATGGTATGCGGTGAGCGTGCCCACAACCGTCGTGGCAGCTTTAGTAAAGCAGAAGGTTTACCCGAACCCCGACTTCGGGATGAATTTGCGCAAGCTGCCGGGCATGGATTATCCCATTGGTGGCAACTTCGCGAATATTCCAATGCAGCAAGACAGCCCCTTCATGGTGCCATGGTGGTATCGCAAGGTGTTCACTCTGCCGGAGAGCTACAAGGGGAAAACCATCTGGCTGGATTTCGGCGGCATTAATTATCGCGCGAACATTTTTCTGAACGGAAAGAAGATCGGAAAGAAGGATGACGTAGCGGGTGCGTGGCGGACATACGAGTTCAACATCACTGACGCGGCTCTCCCGGGAAAGAGCAATGTGCTGGCCGTCGAAGTCTACTCACCAACCGACCGAGATCTCGGCATCACCTTTGTGGATTGGAATCCAATGCCGCCCGACAAGGATATGGGATTGTTCCGAGAAGTGAGTGTGCGGACCAGCGGCCCGGTCGCATTGCGGTATCCAACCGTGGTTTCAAAAGTCGATGCCGACGGCAAGGCGCACCTAACAGTAACCGCACAGGTGAAGAATGGAACCAACAAAACGATCAAGGGAACGCTGAAGGGCCGCATTGACAATGCGGAATTCTCGCAAGATGTCGAACTCGGGCCCAACGAGCAGAAAGACGTGACATTTGATCCGGCGCAGATTTCACAACTTAATCTGGACAATCCGAAACTATGGTGGCCGGCGCAGGTGGGCAAACCGGAGTTGTACAAGCTGCAAATGAGTTTTGAGATCGGCGGTAAGAGTTCCGAAACCAGCGAGACGAATTTCGGTATTCGCGAAATCACCTCTGAGTTGAATGCCAATGGCAAGCGCGTGTTCTCGATCAACGGCAAAAAGTTTTTGATTCGCGGCGGCGGCTGGTCTCCGGACATGATGCTGCGCGAATCCACGCAACGCCTGCAGGATCAGTTCAATTACGTTCAGGACATGGGGCTGAACACCATCCGGCTGGAAGGCAAGCTGGAAACGAAAGAATTCTTCGACCTCGCGGATAAACGCGGGATTTTGATCATGGCCGGATGGTGCTGCTGCTCCTTTTGGGAGCACTGGCCAAATTGGAAGCCGGAAGATTATGGCATTGCGCAACAATCGCTCCGCGACCAGATCTACCGCCTTCGCGGTCATCCAAGCCTGTTGGTGTGGCTGAACGGGAGCGACAATCCTCCGCCCCCGGATGTCGAGCAGATGTATTTGAAGGTCGAAAAAGATTTGTTGTGGCCGAACCCGGTAATTTCGTCAGCAACTGGAAAACCCACCACGGTGACGGGTGACAGCGGAGTAAAGATGAGCGGGCCTTATGAATACGTCGCCCCTGCTTACTGGATGGAAGATTCGCTGGCGGCAAATCATCCGCAGACTTGCAACCAGGGCGGATGCGGCGGCGGCTACGGTTTTAATACTGAAACCAGCCCCGGGCCGGCGGTGCCTCCGATTGAAAGCATTAAGGAGATGCTGCCCAAAGAGCACTGGTGGCCGATCGATGAGTGGTGGGGCTTTCACGCCGGTGGCGGCGTATTTAAGGACCTGCACGTGTTCACCGACGCACTCGATGCGCGATACGGAAAATCGACCGGCCTCGAAGACTACGCCATGAAGTCGCAGGCACAGGCGTACGAAGGCATTCGCGCCATGTATGAGGCCTACAGCCGTAATAAGTACACCTCCGGCGGTGTCATCCAGTGGATGCTCGACAATGCGTGGCCTTCGATGATCTGGCATTTGTACGACTGGTATCTACGGCCGGGCGGCGGATACTTCGGCGCGAAGACTGCGCTCCAGGCCCTCGATCCGGTTTACGGATACGACGACAACAGCATTTATGTGGTGAATAGCCGCTTCGAGGATGCCAAGGGGCTGCGAGTTTCGACGAAAGTATTCAACCTAGATATGAGCGGCAAGTTTTCGAACGACAGCACGGTAGATGTACCATCGGATGGAGTGGTCAAGGTCACGACCCTGCCGGAAATTTCTGGCTTGAGTCCGACGTATTTTGTTGTGTTGCAAATTTCGGATGCGAGCGGGAAGCAGGTCGGTTCGAATTTCTATTGGCTCTCGACCAAGCCGGAGACGATCGATTGGGCGAAGTCGACTTGGTACACGACGCCGACTGCGTCGTATGCGGATTTCACTTCGCTTTCCCAGTTGCCGAAAGTGAAGCTCACAGTCACACAGAACAGCGAGAAGCAAGGCGAAAACGAGACTACCCACGTGACCCTGCAGAATCCGAGCAAAAGTCTGGCGTTCTTTGTGAGACTCAAAGTTGACAAGGGAAAGGGCGGCAATGAAATCCTGCCGGTGTTGTGGGAGCAGAATTACGTTTCATTGCTGCCGGGCGAGAATCGAGAGATTACGGCAACTTACAGGGCGAGTGAACTGGGAGCGGCAAAGCCTGTCGTTGAAGTGAGCGGCTTTAACGTGGAGTAACTACGACTTGGGGGGCACGGGCGTCCTCGCCCGTGCTTGATTTGCAAAAGCCGATTGCGGTGGGCCCAAGTGCATAGGTCCTTCGACTACATGGAATCGTTCGCAAGCGAACGATTCCATTCCGCTCAGGATGACAGGTTCAAACCGAGAGATTCAGCTCTCTTCGGCAGGCAGTTCAAAATCAATCAGGTTACCGCGGAAGCCGCGAGTCTTGATCGCTCCGAAGGCGATACCTACAACCATCCAGATTCCGCCCACGATCCAGGCCTTCCAACTTAGGTTCTTCCACAAGAAAAAGCAGATCGCAAAACCGGCTAGCGGTGGCGTCCACACTGCCAGGATAGCCAAGCCTACGCCGGCGATCACCAACAGAGCGACGCTTTGAAAGGGCAACAAAACGAGCGCAATCACGAGGCCAGTTATCACCAATGGAGCGATCGCGCTGTGGCCGCCTTCACGAACGTGATAACGAAAGAACGCCGCCAGGTTGACGCCCATGAAGGCAATCAACGCACCGAAGTTCAACATCTCCGCGCCCAGGCCATAACTAATGACGAATGCCCCGGCAAGTGCGATTACTCCAACGAAGATAACGTTGTTGCGCGGCACGTGACGCTTAGCATCCACTGCGCCGAAGAAAGACTGGGGCAATGCTTTGCTGCGTCCCATCCCATATAACAGTCGGGCCGCCCCGATCTGCGCGCCCATACCGGATCCGAAATTCGCCACCAACAATGTGAATCCGACAATGCCAAACAATGGCGCCCAAGCGCGCCCGGCGACGTACGTGAAAGCAGTGTCGGAGTTCGGGAACCCTTGCGTGGCCGGCCATATGAGTTGTGCAGCATAAACCTCGAAGGCCGACAGAATTCCGATTACAAAGCAGGTGAGAACTGTCGCCAGCAGGATGTTACGTCGCGGATTCTCCGCTTCCTCCGAGAGTGTAGAGATGCCGTCGAAACCGATATAGCTGAGCACCGCAATGGAAGTCGCTCCCAGCACCGCCTTCATATTCCACATGCTCGGATCGTAGAATGGGCGAGTAAAGAATCCTGCTCCGTCATGAGGAGTGCGGAAAATATAACGCGCTGCAGCAACGAAAAAGATGGCGACCACCGCACCCATGCCCGCTGCCAGCAAGGTATTCACCCGTGCAGACGTTTTAATGCCTTGAATGTTCAAACCAGTAAATACCGCGGCAAAAAAGATTGCCCACACCGCATAGGGCACGCCCGGCGCAAAGACGTGGGCCTGTTGACTGCACCAAATGATGCAGATCATGGGATTGAGCATGTAATCCATTACCATGCTCCAACCGGTGATATAGCCGACTGCGGGATTGATTTCCTGCCCCACGTAAGTGAACGCCGAACCCGCGCTGGGATATGCCCGCGCCATCCGCCCGTAGCTGAACGCGGTGAACAGCATCGCGACCATGGCGATCAGCAAGGTTGTCACTACGTGACCGCGGCCTCGATCGCTGAGTACGCCGAAGACCGACATCGGCGCGACCGGCTGAATGACGATGATGCCGTAGAGAATCAGGTCCCATAACGTAAGAGTGCGTCGGAGGCGCGGAGCGGAGGAAGTAGCGGAGACGGTTTCCATCTTGGCGTATTGAACGGGGCACAGCTAAAAAAGTCAAGGATTAAAACGATTGAACGCCACTAGAAATTCTCAATGTGTCACCCCGAACTCGATCGCAAGAGGCGAACGAGAGAGGGACCTTACGTACGATTCAGCTACCCATAAAGTTTGCGGGATTTAAATCGTCTGACCGCCCCGCGCTCCTTCGTGAACCTTAGTGTCCTTCGTGGTTATCGCCTTTCGGAAAAGCCTTAGACCACAAAGACCATGAAAATCCACGACGGGAAACCCACGCCGTATTAACCCTCGTGCTGATATTTGCTCCGCACTCCTTCGTGAACCTTAGTGTCCTTCGTGGTTATCGCCTTTCAATTGGAGTTCGGGATGACACTCAATCATCCGGAATCATTTGCCGTACTTGTACGAATACCCGCGCGGCTCATTGCCGGAGATGAAACGCGTGTTGAATTCGAGCATGTATTTCAAATGCTCGTCGTCGGATGGGAATGATTTGCCGGAATATGGATACGTCCCCATGCGGCGGAACGGCAGCGGCGCGACCGTCAAGCCGTCGGCGGCGTAGAAATCCATATCTTTTTCATAGCCATTGGCTTCAAAGAAATAGTCGCGAGTCCATCCGTTCGGCAACGCCGGCAAGTTCGCAGGATCAAATTCCAGCTGCACTTCTTCGCCGGAACCAAAGACCACTAGTTTGTCGTCAAAGCTGGTCAGCAGGGGTCGGACATCTCCATATCGGGTGTATTCGCCGGCCTGGCGAGCATAGGGTCCGGTGCGGCTGACCTGCTCATATACATATTTCACGTTGCCCGGCGGCTGGTCTTCGATCTGCCGAGGATATCCGTGGTAATCGAGATTGGCCGTGGTGAGCGAGACGGCGGTCAGTTTGAATTTTTCATTTTGCTCGCTGCGATCGATCAGGATGTTGTCCCAATAAATTTGCAGGTTGGTTGTGATGCGAATGCGCGTGGTCCCGAGCGGAAGCTTGCCGCTGAGATCAGCAGTAATAGTTTTCGGCAGGCCGGCAGGAAAACCCATGTCATCAAGAACACGGACCCATTTGCCGGATTGTGCTGCTCCTGCCCCTGCCTGTGTGGCTCGGACATTCCTGTCCGAGAGGTTTTGATCCTGCTGTTGCTTTTCGTCGGACAAGGCCTGCCCTGAGCCTGCCGAAGGGAATGTCCGGCCCACATGGCCAACTTCGGCCTCCACGTATGGCGCTGTCGCCTCAACTCCCGCCTGTGAAGCCGCGTACATCCCAGTGGCCGTGAAGTATTCGATTTCGCCATGCATCAGCAGGTGCAACGGGCCGCCGCGATAGGGTTCGCCCAGATCGAGAGTTAAACTGTGGGGCTTGGTGAAACCTTTCAACGGCAGCAGATCAAACTTCCCAACGTATTTATGGGCGAGCAGATCGGGTAGCAGATTGTTTCCCTTGTCATCCCAAGCGCCGGCGGGAGGTTTTGCGTTGCTGCTGGTGATGACCTTGAAATCCGGATACGGCGGATTGCTGGCGAAATACTCGTTTGGATAAACCTCTTCGCTCGCCGGGTGATCAACCGCGACGAGCTTCACAGCGTCGAGGTACACGACCTCTTCCATCGGCTCCATGAGCCGGAAGCTCAGAGTTCCCTTTCCACTTTTCCCAACATAGGGGAGAGGTGGGGCACCCCCGCCAGTTGGTTCAAGAGAACTGGGGTGCCCCATGTCTCGCTGCCGTTGCGAGACATGGGATCTTTCCTGAATCATATTCCGATCAATCTTCACCCACTCTGTCGGACGCGCGATGTTACGTTCACCCGGCGCGACCCAATGCCCAACCACCCCGGCTCCCAGAATGTCTGAGACCAGCTGGTAGTGTTTGCCGTCCCAGACAAATAACGTGGGGCACGAACTGCCGCGACGATCGATCTCGAGAAAATCTTTCTGCTGATTGGCCGCAACTTCAACTTCATCTTGCAGAACGCCGGTGGGCCATAGCATGCGCACTACGTCAGCTTGCTTGGCTTGCCCCAGGCCGACCGTAAGGTATGGCGAGTTCTGCCCGAGATATCCGTTCGAGCCGTAGATCTCAAATTTCTGGCGAATGCCGTCGGAGAAAACTTCGACCTTGGTACCGATGGCGCTCTTGTTGTCGTTGAGTCCCTTGAGCGCGAGCCGCAGCCAGTTGTTCTTGTTGCCGCCTTCGTTCTTGAGCAGGACTGCAGGGCCGTGGTTCTGCGTGATGAGCAGATCGGTTGCGCCGTCGTTATCGTAGTCTCCGGTGATGATGGCACGCGGATCTTTGAGCTGAATCTTATCGAGTCCCACGTCGGCAGTGACGTCTTTCCATCCATCCGGCCCAAGATTGCGGAATAGTTTAATTTCTCCTTTACCCTCTTTCGTTTCACCGACAGCAACGAGGTCAGCCCAACCGTCGTTGTCATAATCGAAAGCAGCGATGCCGTATGCCCGGACCCAATTGGTTTCGGGAAGCTTAACCTGTTCGAAGGATTTGCCGTGATTGTTGCGCCAGAGGGTGATTGCGGGAGACGCATAGTGCGTGAAAACTAGGTCCATCCAGCCGTCGTGATCAAAATCAACAACGACTTCTCCGATGACGGGAGACGGCGTTCCAGCGGACAACGGCTTCTCGGCTCTAAACTTCCCTTCGCGTGGATTCGCAAGAAGCCATGGCCCTGGGACACTCGAAACAAGAATGTCAACGGCGCGGTCATTGTTATAATCCGTTCCGATTGCCGCGTCCGCTGCTCCCGCGACGACGTCCTCCAAACCGACGTCCTTCGTCACGGGCGTAAAAGTGCCGTCGCCATTGTTACGAAACATTTCGCTCCAGCCCACCTTATCTCCAGCGCGCGTGACAAGCAGATCGAGGTCCCCGTCGTGGTCGTAATCAATGAACGTAACGCCAACACTGTTGTTGTTGGTAAGCAGGTCCGCGTCAAACGCCACTTCTTTGAAGGTGCCGTTCTTCTCATTACGGAGAAAAAGAACACGTTCATTGGTTGCTACCACAAGGTCAGCCGCACCGTCGTTGTCATAATCTCCAGCAGTACACCCATTGCCATGAAGACTCGGATCGATGCCCGCTTTCTTGGTGACATCTTCGAATTTGCCGTTTCCCAAATTGTGATAAAGGGCCATCCCGACCTGAGCGCCGTTATCCGCCAAAAAGATGTCGATCTTACCGTCGTTGTCGTAGTCGAGAAAGCACGCGCCTGAACCGGGGTCAAAGGCAGGTCTCCTAGCTGCGGGCTCGGGTCGCGACGTGAGCCCCGCCTCTTTCGTCACATCCACAAACTTCACCGGAATTTGTGGCGGGACTTTCGTTACGGCTGCTGGCGACTCCTCGCAAAGCGAATACTTCCCCTGCTCGCCATAGGCCAGGCTCATCGCCGCGCCGAGATGATTCTGCGTGATGTACTGAAAGCGCGCGAGATGCTCGCGGGCGTGTGGAGTGTCACCGGACTGCTGGTAGGCGCGCGAAAGTCCGAATTGCGCCGAGGCGTGCAACGGATTCAATTTGAGCGCGTGGTCGAAGGCGTCGATGGCTTGGGGAAATTGCTTGAGCTGGGAATAGACTGTACCAAGGAAATACCAGGTGTCAGGGTCGCTGTCGTCGATTTCGATGACCCGCTTGAAATCGGCAACCGCGGCTTGCGGATCGCTGCTGTTTTTTTCCAGCATGCCGAGCGCGTACCAGACGTGCGGATCTTTGGGATCAGCTTTGGCCGCTTCATCGAGCGCAGTTTGGGCGGGCTCCACGCGGGCGAGGCTGAGCAACGCAATCCCCTGGTTTATTTTCGCCACGTGCAGATTCGGATCGGCGGCGCTCGCGTCGTCAAAATATTTGAGCGCCTTCTCGAACAGCTGCTGATTCATGTAGGCGCAGCCAAGATTGTTCAGGCGCGCGGCGTCGGCAGGATTGTTCTTAGGAGAGGCGGCGATGAAAATCACTGCAACCGCAAGAATCCCACCCGAACACAGCAGCAATTTGGATTTCATGGTTAAGAGATTTAACCACAGAGGACACAGGGTTTCACAGAGGTGAACCACAGAGGAACACCCGGTAGTCGCTGTGTTCGACCTTCGTAAACCTCAGCGTCGACTGTGATTGATGCTTTTCTGGCAGTTCGACAGCTAGCCAAAACACTGATCCCTGCGAGTCGTACCTTATCGATGTTTCGAGAGTTGCGCTAACTTGCTTGTAACCGGCCGCTTCGCACCGGGTCCGTAGGCACGTGTGTCAACGATTCCCTTGCCTTCCTCAACCGTAATGGTTTGCCCAGCGCTGATGTTCGTCAGTTTGTCGGTCTGGCCGCTGGGCCACTCAATTTCGATTGCCTCGGCTTTGTCTAGTGCTCCAAGGCCGAATGTGGCTACCAGTTCGCTCTGCGACAAATAACTCGACCCGCTGCGAACCATCTTCGACTGTTTTACCTGGCCAGAAGTGAGGCTGATTACGGCGCCGATGCCGTCACGATTCGATTTCGTCCCTACCAGCTTGATGCGAAGACTGCGATTGCTCGTGCCTTCATTGCGATACAAATACGCGCGGCCACCGTTGGTGGTCATCAGCACGTCAAGCGCGCCGTCATTGTTGATGTCGGCATATGCCGCGCCGCGACCGACGCGTGGTGCGGCAAAGTTCGCACCGAGCGACTGGGTGGTCTCAATAAATTTCCCCCCGCCCAAATTACGAAAAACGTGCGGAGGCTCGCTGTAACTTACACGCTTCTGCACTTTTTCGATCTGGTCTTCGATATGGCCGTCGGCGACCAGAATGTCAGGCCATCCATCGTCGTCGTAATCAAAAAAGAAACACCCGAAACCGAGCGTGACCAGGGTTGCGCGGCCAACTTCGGAGCTCGGGGCTTCGTCGACAAAGAGTCCGTTGCCTTCGTTGTGATATAGGGACACCATCTGATTGGCAAAATTGCTGATGATCAGACTGGGGCGTCCGGAGTGATCGTAGTCTGCTGCATCGACCCCCATTCCAGCGCGCGCAATACCATCTTCGCTAAATGCTATTCCCGCCGGTACCGCTTTCTCCTCAAAAGTTCCGTCGCGCTTGTTGAGGTATAGCTTATTTGGCTGGGTATCGTTGGCCAGAAAAATATCTGGCCAGCCGTCGCTGTCGTAATCCAGGATTGCGATCCCAAGGCTCTTCGAGGTGTTGTCAAAGAAATGCGCCTTCTCAGTGGCGTCTTCAAACTTCCCGTTTCCCAGATTGTGCCAAAGACGCGCGCTCGATCCCTTGTACGATTCCGGCGTGCAATAAGACTTATGAGTGCCATCGAGCGTGCAGAACAGATCGTTTTGCATCGACCACTGCACGTAATTGGCGACCACCAGATCAAGTTTGCCGTCGCGGTAGTAATCGACCCAGGCAGCGCTGGTGGAAAATTCATTTGGCCCCCAAAGCCCGGCCGCCTTGGTAACGTCGTTGAAAGTTCCGTTGCGGTTATTGTGAAACAGATGGCTCTGCCCTAGAGCAGTTACAAAAATGTCGTCATAACCGTCATTGTCATAATCGCCGACCGCCACGCCCAAACCGAACATGGGAATCGCAAGTCCGGCCTTCGCCGTGACGTCTGTGAATGTGCCATCGTGATTGTTGTGATAAAGCTTCGGGGTCGAGTGCGGGCCCGTATGTCCCGGCCAGCTCTCGCCGTTAATGAGCAGGATGTCGGGCCAGCCATCGTTGTCGTAGTCGATGAAGGCGCAACCCGGGCCCATGGTTTCCGGCAGATATTTTTTCCCGAAGGCTGCGCTGTTGTGGGTAAAACGGATTCCTGCCTGGGCGGTAATGTCGCGAAAGGTGATCTGCTGGGCAAAGCTCACGGCCGAAGATAGAAAGATAACAGTTAGAATTCTGCGCATTATTTAACTTCCCGAACGGTTGATTTCATGGATGCATAGGTTGAGCTCGACTGGATTGAACGGTCCAGAGCGGCGGTTCCCACATGCTTTCCGGTGCTTCCCCCATGGCCTGCGGCTGTCGACATATGGCTTGTGGGGTGACGGGCGTCCCCGCCCGTCATTCTCGAAATCCTGCGCTGACTCAACACCGGCAGCGGCACCGACACATGTTCATGGATCGCCTGACGCTCGTTGTTGTCTTCAGGATGAAGCTGGCGGTAAGGCCCAGTGATGGTTTGCGAGGATTCATCGGCTTTAAATCTGAGGTATCGCACCTGATGATCATGCGCCTGCTTCTCATCCCCAAGACCGTTGTAGCAGAGCATGAGATTGTATTGCGCCTGCAGATCTTCTGGATCAATTGCCAGCACGCCGTTTAGCGTCGTGATCGCATCTTTGTATTTCCGCTGCAGGAACTCAATTCGCCCCAGATCATTGATCGCCACGCGGTCCCTCGGATATTGGGCGAGCACTTTGCGCAACTCGGCGGCGGCACCGTCATAATTCCCATCGCTGCGCAATACTCGAGCATAAAAGTAGTGCGCGCGGGCCAGGTTTGGACTGACAGCAATCGCCTTCTGCAGGACGGTGCGGGCGCGATCCATATCGCCCTCCTGCACGGCGGCGCGGCCAATATTGACCCAGCCGTCGGGATTCTTAGGATCGATCTCCGTTACTTTTTGAAATGCCACTTCCGCGCTCTTGAGGTCTCCTTGCAGCAGCAAGCCGATGCCGTAGTCGTTCCAGCGCTGCCAGTCATCGGCGCGAAGCTCGGTCTTAGGTTGTAACGCTGGCGCGCTGTGCGGGCCAACATTAAGGGTGACCTGGTCCTCTCCGAGAGCGACGATCGGAAGATCCGGAATCTTCTGCTCTTTCGCCGAGAGTCCCTGCATCGGTCCTTTGAAGAGGTACTTGGTGTCGTCGTAGCTTGGGGCGGTTGGCGCGTTAGGCTGATTCGGATCTGGAACGCCCGCGAATGCGAATTGCGTATTCCACCACGCGAATTTGCGGTAGCACAGCCGCGCGTGCAGCGTGATCTTGTTCCCTGTGCTCTCGGGGATAAACATGCGGTAGTGAACCGTGTCGGCCGCGCCCGGTGGAATCAGATGTACATAAACGACTGAACGGGTTGCCCACGCATTGCGCTTGTTGATGGGATTACCATGACCATCGATCTGCAACGAACGGTAGAAGTGAGCGCCCTTTTCCACCGGACCCTTACCGCCATCCTCAACCATGCCGCTCCAGAAGATGGTCTGGTTTTTGTCGTCAGTGGCCTTCAGCTCCAGCCAGGTGTCATAAGCATCGACGGTTCCGCCGGGGAAAAAGTGCCCGATTTTCTTGGTGCGCACAACCACGTCGACCCGCACCGTATCTCCACGTCGCAAGGTCGGCTGCACACGATTGAGCGGGGCAGTGATCGGCGAAGCTTCGGTCGTAGCTGATGCGATTTTGGACTCGGCTTCTTCACCGACGGCAAAGGTAGTTTGAATATCAGATTGCGGTGTGGCCACGGCCTTGGCATTCGCAACTTCCGGTGAAACTGCAAAGATGTCGACACTCAAAATGCCGTTCTTCAGAAATTTCTCGGTCAGATTTAATTGGTCAACGTCGCCATTGGCCGTCGGAACCGCGGTATTAGCCGCGGGGAAACGGTGGGAGTGAACAAATCCATTCACGTTCCCGAAGTCATGCGACTGAGTCAGTGGCATATGGCAATCGGCGCACTGCAGCGGATGCTGCGGATAATAAAACGACCGCGCCCCCTGTCCTGATACCCCGCTGGCCTGCCAGTTATCGTATTCGTTGAAACCGCGAATCCAGCGATAGTGGTTCACTGGGGCATCCAGATGGACTTTGTGACAGCTGGAGCAGAATTCCGGCGTCTGATCGCGCATAAAGGGCTTGAGAAAGACGCGGCGATGCGGTTCAGGATTCAGCTTCACGAGAAAGTCATGCGTGGTACGCACGAATGGATTTTTGCTGGCCGCCAGTTCGTGCAGTTTGGGATATTCGAGATAAAAATCCGCCTGCCCCATCGTGCTTTTAACCCGGGCGATCGAGTGGCACATCATGCAACCAAGCCCGGCTTGAGACTCGGGACGATGGACGATTTGCTTGATGGGCGTATCCATCAGACCGCTGTAGAGCACCGCCGGATCGTGGCAACCGCCGCACCATTTTGATGGGGTGGTCCCAACCCGGTCCTGCATGTACTCGACGCTCTTCCGATACCACTGGTTATTAAAGGAGGAGAAATGGTGCGCCGAACTCTGCCACTGCTTATAAATATCGGCGTGGCAGCGCTTGCAGGAATCGGACTCCATGAAGAACTTGCTGGGAATTTTCTGGTGACCGTACACCTGCGCCGAGCTGGGAAAGAAATCGCCTTTGGGGCCGTCGCCTTCCTGATCCATGGTTTCGGGAGAATCTTTTGGATTCTGAATGCGGGCCGAATTCTGCCACCGCACATTTCTCGAATACCAAGCTCCAGCCGAGAGTCCGGCGAGCGCAATTATGCATAATGCGTACCGTAGCGCCGCCTTGCCGATTCCAGGCGTAAGCCACGCGTGTCGGCCGGCCCAGTCCGCAAACAGAATAACTGACCCCGCGAGCGCCAGCGCGATATGAATGTAGAGGAAATTCCATTCTGGACGAGACGTCCCAAGCTTAATCAGGGTCAAGCCTATCCCCGCTGAAGCTGCGACGAGAATCCATCCCAGGCGGCCCATAAACGAAGCCTGGCGCAAGACGCGGAATAGCAGGACAAGAAGATAAATCGAGACAATCGTCCCAACCACCACATGACACAAAACCACGCCGGCATAAAAAACTGTTGGCTGAGGAAATCCGTAAAGATAAACCGCCGAGCCGAACAGAAACACAAGCATCGGCATCAGCGCAGACCGGCCCAGAAGATTCTTGAATTTCATTCTTTTGTATCCTTGTCCGGCAGCACCACGAAGTGCGGAAACTCTGTTCGGATTCGTACGATACGTTTCTCTGGCTGAGCTTGGAAATAGTATAAAAACGTTAGTTGCGGCTCAAATTGCTATTCACCAAGGTTCTCGTTGACGGTCAGTCGAAGAATGCGTGATGGCATTTCTGCCCCTACTACTTTTCAATTATTGTGCCGCAGCGGCTCTCACTCTACATTCCTTCAAATCTTTAAAGCTGGTTTTCGCGCAACGACTATCCGCGCGAACACAGAACTGAGTGGGAGACTCCGATATGCGATTTGGATTTTGCGGTGTATGCGGGCTGCTGTTAACCGCAGTCTGTGTGTTAGGCGGAGTGGCCAGGAGCCAGTCGCAGCCAGCAGTTCCGCACCAGCAAGTGCAATCAGACCCGCCATCGGCCTCTCCGATGGACTATGTCAATAACCAGCTCCCCCGCTGGATGCGATTCAGCGGACAACTCCGTGAACGCGCGGAAGGCTACACCGGCGGCGGATTCAATCCTGCCAATGACGATCAATATGTCTTGACACGGGTCTGGATCAACATGAGCCTGCAACCGAATGATTGGACACAATTCTTTTTTCAAGGCATGGACGCGCGCGCCTTCGGAAAAAGCGCGACTCCGGCAGGCCCTCCCTTCCGCGACGATATGGATCTGAGGCAAGCCTATTTTGCCCTGGGCTCTGAGAGCCGGCCTGTGAGTATGCGCTTTGGCCGCCAGGAACTTGAGTTCGGCGATGGTCGGCTTGTAGGCGCGCTACCCTGGGCCAATACGGCGAGAACCTTCGATGGAGTTCGCGGCTCAGTGATCGGAGACTTTTTTCGAGTGGACCTGTTCGCCGCGTCGGTAGTCAAGATTTACCAGAGCGACTTTGATACCTACGTTCCGGGAAATAATTTTTACGGCGCATATTCGAGCTTTCCCAAGCTGATTTCGAAATCCACTTTGCAGCCCTTTTTCTTCTGGCGAAGACAATCGGGTTTGAAGACCGAAGCCGGAACACCTGGAATCTCCAACTACGCGACGGTTGGAGCGCGTTGGACGGGCAAACTCCCCGGCGGATTCGACTACGACACCACCATGGCGAAGCAGTCGGGTTCGCTGGGCAGCGAATCGATCGGCGCGTGGGCGGGACACTGGCTGGGAGGCTACACCGTAGCGCACACGCGTTACTCGCCACGCTTCTTCGCCGAATACAACTATGCCAGTGGCGACCACAACCCGACCGACAATCATCGCGGCACATTTGATCAACTCTATCCCACCGGACACGATAAATACGGACTCACGGACCTGGTGGGCTGGCAGAACATTGAACACGCGCGCGGCGGGGCCGAGGTTAAAGTCACAAAAAAGTGGACAGCAACCGCGCGTTACAACCTCTATTGGCTGGCCGACACGCACGATGCTTTGTATAACGCGCCCGGGGTTGCAATTGCGCGAGACAAAACCGGCATGGCTGGCCGGTTTGTGGGTCAGGAGCCGGATGTTATTACCTCTTACAAGTTCAACACTCGTCTGACCGTTTCCGGCGGATATGGGCGAATGATTCCCGGAACCTTCTTGAATAATGCGACCCATGGCGCCTCCTACAACTATCCCTACTTCATGACTGTCTATGATTTTTAAATGACGGCGAGTCGTAAATCGAATATCTACCTTCGTTATTACACCGTTTAGAAAGGGATGATATAAAAGCGGTAATTGCACGAACCGCGATTCGCGAGAGCGAAGCCGTGGTGAGGATTCCGCCCACATGTCATCTCTGGCAGAACAACTACTCGAACTTGAGAAAAAACTGGTCGATCCAGAGCTGCGGCGCACCCCCGAAAAGCTGGCGCACCGTTGCTGGCGAATGATTTTATTGAATTCGGTAGCAGCCCCCACGCCTACGACAAGCAGCGAATTCTGTTTTTGCTCAAAAGACAGGTTCCAGCACGGCTTTTGATTGAAGAGTTTCGCGTGATTCCTCTGAGCGACTCGGCGGCGTTATTCACCTATCGTGCAGGGTCTGACTCCACCCGAACCACAGCTGCACACTATTCATTGCGCAGTTCTTTATGGGTTCTTCGAGGAGGCGCATGGCAAATACTGTTTCATCAGGGAACGAATGTCCATGAGTTGAGATAATACTGAATCGCGACATGTTCTCAAGCTTCCGGCGGCCGCAGCCTCATCTCGTTTTTCCGCTTCCCTCTTTCCAGAATTTCGGCGATCGTCAGCACCAACTCTTCTTCCCACGGTTGCGCGGCAATTTGCACCCCAATTGGCAAACCTTCCGGTGTGCGGGAAATCGGAATGGTCGCCGCCGGCATACCCAGCAGATTGAACCATTCGCAATAACTCCACGCGTCCAAATACTCGACCTGCTTTCCCTCGATCTGCCAGCGCCGTTCGCCGTGATGAAATGCCGGGATGGCTGCCACCGGAGAAAGTAGCACCGGAAACCTTTCCATCTGCTCAAAGATTTGCATTCGCAACAGGTCGCGCTCGATCCAGGCATCGAGCAGACTTTGTGCAGTATGTGACGGTTCGGCTTCGACCCAATTGTTGAATTCTTTCAGAATAGGGCTCAGCTCGGACTCGCGGCCTTTTATCATCGGCCCCAGCAGCATGCCGCCTGCCACGCCGAAAAATTTCCACCAGAGCTGGCGGACTTTTTCGAGACCAGCGGGACGGAAGGGTTCCACTTCGAATCCTGCGGCGCGCAGGATGTCCGCGGCTTGGTTAACCGCGTTACGCATTTCCGAAGTGACTGGCGTACGGCCGTCGTCTTCGAAATATCCAATGCGCGGCTTTTCGGAAGCCCTGAAGCCGGCATTCGAATCGACACTGGGATTACCGAACTGAGGCCAGCGTACAGGTACAGGCGCGGCGTTGGGATCACCGATATCCGGACCCTCCATGACCTCAAGTAGAACTTTAAGGTCTGCCACGCTGCGAGCCATGGGCCCGACGACACCCAGCAATGCGAATGGGCCGACAGATTGGGGAAAGTGTCCAGTCGCCGGAATTCGCCCGGGCGTCGGCTTTAATCCGCAGATACCGCAGAAATGCGCGGGCACACGGATCGACCCGCCACCGTCGCTTCCGACACCACCCGCTGAACATCCGGACGCGATGGCGGCCGCTTCTCCGCCGCTTGATCCTCCCGCAGTCCGCGAGAGGTCCCAAGGGTTATTGGTGCGGCCATAAAGTAGATTGTCGGTCTCCCACGCCATGAGCAGCTCGGGAGTGTTAGTCATGCCGATAATAATGGCGCCCGCGTTCCGAAGGCGAGATACCAGAGGAGCGTCACTAGAAGCGATATGGCCTGCGTGCAGTTTAGTTCCGGATTCGCAACGCATGCCGGCAACCTCAATTGCGCTTTTTATGCTGAGGGGAACGCCATGCAGTGGGCCGAGCACTTTGCTCTCTACGACGGCTTTTTCGGCACGATGCGCGGCGGTGAGCGCACGGTCACCGTCAATTTGCACGTAGGCGTTAATCTTGGGATTCAATCTCTCGATGCGATCGAGGTGCGCCTGCACCAATTCGACTGGCGAAAGCTTTCGATTTCGAATGAGCTCCGCCATTTCGCAGGCGGACAAAAAAGTGAGTTCGCGGGTAGACACGAAAACCGGAGTCTAGCACGCCGTTCGTATTCGCTGCTGAACGGCGACTCTGAAATTCGTTCTGCCGCGGATGAAGCTGATGCCCCGGGTTCGGCCCCAGGGCACATTTTTTTGCCGGATTAGTCTATGCGGCTTTCGATCGCGAAGATTTCTTCGAGGGTACTTTTTGCCCTTTCTGCCGCGCTTCCGAAAGTCCGATCGCAATTGCCTGTTTGCGACTCTTTACTTTGCCACCTTTGCCGCCCTTACCAGAGCGTAGCGTGCCGCTCTTTTTTCGGCGCATAGCGCTCGCTACAGTTTTGCTGGCACCTTTGCCATACCGCCGACGGCTTGACTTCTTTTTTGCTGGCATACATTCCTCCTGAGCTTTAGAGAGCACGCGAGTGCAGGAGGTTGTGCGCAATATCGTCCGCCAGCATCGGCCTGCTAATCTAGCAAGAAGCGATGAACAAAATTGTCCTCATAAATATTTCTGGCGGCGATCGTCCGGGACTGACCAGTTCCCTGGCAGACATTCTTGCTGCGTATCAGGCGCGGATATTGGACATTGGCCAGGCAGTGGTCCACGAGACTCTCGCACTCGCCATGCTGATTCAGGTTCCCAGCAACGAAGAGTTCACGCTGCTCAAGCGGGACCTGGTCGTGAAGGCCCATGACCTGGAACTTAAAATTAAATTTACGGTGGTGAACGATGACTCATTCGATCACTGGGTTCGATCACAGGCCAAGTTTCGCTTTGTTATCAGCGTGATTGGCCGAACGATCACCGCACAACAACTTGCCCGCATCAGTGCGGCAATTTCGACTCACCGCTTTAACATCGATCGCATAGAGCGACTCTCCGGCCGCTTGTCGCTCACCGGGCGCGTGGCCGATGCAACTGCTTGCATCGAGCTGGAAATCAGTGGCGAAAAGGATGATTCGGCGGCGCTGCGCGCCACTCTTATGGAGTTGACTCATGAATTTGAAATTGATATTGCATTTCAACGGGAGAGCATTTATCGCCGCAACCGGCGCCTGGTCGCATTTGATATGGACTCCACGCTGATCCAGGCGGAGGTGATCGACGAATTGGCGAAGCTTCATGGAGTAGGCGACCAGGTTTCGACGATCACCGCGGCAGCGATGCGCGGCGAAATCGACTTCAAACAGAGTTTGACCCGACGAGTTGAGTTGTTGCGCGGATTGCCTTCGCTCCGGCTGCAAGAGTTGCTGCACTCAATTGAACTGGCGGACGGCGCTGGGCGTCTAATTTCAACCTTGAAAGCGCTCGGGTATAAGACCGCGATCCTCTCCGGCGGCTTCAACTTCTTTGGTAAGCATCTGCAGACTCGGCTCGGCATTGACTATGTTTTCGCAAACGATCTTCAAATCGCGGATGGAGCGCTTACCGGTCGGTTGGCTTCTGAGATTGTTGACGGGGCAAAGAAGGCCGAGCTGCTGCGTTCAATCGCGCGGAAAGAAAATATTTCGCTCGACCAGGTAGTTGCGGTCGGGGACGGCGCGAATGATCTTCCAATGCTCAACCTGGCCGGCATGGGAATCGCATTCCATGCCAAGCCGCTGGTGCGGCAGAGCGCGAACCACGCGGTCTCACATCTCGGGCTGGACAGCATTTTGTATCTGCTGGGGGTACGCGATCGCGATCTCGAGCGGGCTGAATTCCTCTCGGGCACGGCGGGCTGAGGGGCGACCCGGAATCAGGCGGCTTTGCCCATATTTCCTTTTCGCAAGCGCGGCAGAACTTCCTTTCCGTAAAACTCGATCACGCGCCGCTGGTCCGCTTGCCCGGAATGAATGTGCACTTCCGTGGCGCCGCCCTTGAACGCTTCCTTCAGGGCCTTCACGTGGACTTCGGGATCGGTGCTCACGGTAAAGTCTTTGTACACCTCTTCGAGTGGGAGCTCCGCTTCCGCGCGACGCTGAATTTCGTGGGGATCACGGATATTGAAGTAGGGCTTCCAGGCCTTGGGAAGGAAACGCCAGAGTTCCGCCGAAGTTTCCGCGTCTTTTTTATCTCCGACGACAACCATTTGTTCGATGAAAACGGGCATCTCTGATGGATCTTTCTTCGACTCGCGTGCGGCGCGTTCGAATTCCTCGCGGTGCTCTTTCCAGGTTTTGGGATCAGTAATCAGGCCGTCAGCATGCAGCCCAACGCGACGCATGGCTTTTGGCCCGTTGCCGGCCATCAGCAATGGAATTTTCGTCTTTGGCACATCGTACAGGCGCATGTTCACGTTGTAATACTTACCTTCATGCTCCACCTGCTGCCCACCCCAGAGCTGCCGAATGATGTCGGTGGCTTCGACAAGGCGCTCAGAACGTTCCGGCCACTTAGGCCAGGTTCCAGTTGCAGCCTGCTCGTTGAGCGCCTCGCCCGAACCGATACCTAAAAAAACACGCCCGGGATAAAGAATGTTGAGAGACGCGAACGCCTCCGCGACCACTGCAGGGGTGTAGCGAAAGGTTGGACACGTGACCGTTGTTCCCATCCATATTTTTTTCGTTCTCGCGCCAATCGCAGCCATGGTGAGCCACGCCTGGCCGGAATGCGCTTCATTCGATTGCCAGGGTTGCAGGTGATCGCTATTGGTGATCACGTCAAATCCCGCTTGCTCAAGAAGCACCCCGAGTTCCACCAGTTCGTTCACGGGGAATTGTTCATAGGCGAGCTGAAATCCTATAAGGCCTTTGCGCAGCGAGCCATGATCTCTGTTGTTGCTCATCGATTTGTCTCCTGTAGATTGTGGGGCGGAGCTGGCGCGAGTTCCTGCACTTCCGCGCGCGCCGACAGTGGAGCCGACTACTGCCAGCCCAGCGGCCATGCTGACGGATTTCAGGAGAGCTCGGCGATTCAAGGGTGAAGCGGAAGTTCCTGGGGACCGGGATGACGCGCTCACGTGGGCCTCTTAAAGCATTGTTATTGTGAAAATTTCCAGAAGCCGAACGCGATTCAGATGCTGTTCGGCCGGGAAGTTTTGCATTGAAAAGTTTAGAGATGCTTGCAAGGAACGTATCTGGCTGCGAGAACATCCAAGAGCTTGAGTCGATATGGCGATAGACGCTGAAAAGATCCACAAATCCGTTCGCAAGCTGCGGAAAGTCGCCACCAAGCTTTCGAAGGAGCCATCTCCTGAAAAGGTTCACAAGCTCCGTACCACGGCCCGCAAGCTCGAAGCGATTTTCAGCGCATTATCGCTCGACTCGCAAAAGAACGAGCGGCGACTAGTAAGAAAGTTACGCAGAATTCGAAAGCGCGCAGGAAAAGTCAGAGACCTCGACGTACTAACTGGTGATTTGGCGACAGTTCACCTCGAGGGAGAAACCGACTGTCAGGTACGGCTTCTGGAACATCTCGGCGGAGAACGACAAAAACAAGCCGGCAAACTGCGAAACTTAATTCGGGACAACCGCGCGAAACTCAAAACGCGCCTTCGCCGAGCCTCTGCAAGTTTCGATCAGGCGCTACAGAACACCGAGTCGCACGCGGCGTCGCTCGCAGCGGCAGAGTCCCTTCGGCTCTCATCCGAACTCGAACTCCCCAAACGGCTCAATAAGGGGAACTTGCACTCTTATCGGTTGAAGATCAAACAACTTCGATATGTACTTCAACTGGCGCCGGGCCACCCAACATTTGTTGATGATCTTGGCGAAGCCAAGGACGCGATCGGGGAGTGGCACGACTGGGAGGAGTTGATCGCAATCGCGAACGAAGTTCTCGATCACGGAAGCAATTGCAAGCTGACGCGGCGATTGAAAGAAACAGCCGATTCGAAATTCGCGCACGCGCATCGAGTAGCTGAAAACCTGCGTAGAACTTATTTGAGAAGCTCTTCACAAAGTCGAAAGGGGCCGCATCGCGTTGAGTTAAGTCAGGCGGCAGTTGCAGCCAGCACGGCCCTTTCTGAAGACTTGCCGCGCGTGGCCTGAATTTCTCGTTCTGACAAGCAGATTTTGCCGTTCCGCTCCGCGGGCGTCCAGAATAAACTTGCTGGTATGCGGATCGCGATCGACACTGGCGGCACGTTTACCGATTGCGTGTATCTGAAAGACGGCAGGCCTGCGGTGCTCAAGGTGCCGTCGACGCCGGATGATCCTGCTCGGTCAGTGCTGGAAGCGATCCTCCAAATTGCGCCTCACGGCGGCGTTGAGATCTGCCACGGCACGACCATTGGAACCAATGCCCTGCTCGAACGTAAAGGGGCACGTGTCGCATTCGTAACCACCGCGGGGTTCGAAGACATAATCGCAATCGGGCGGCAGGCGCGGCAACACTTGTACGACTGGATGGCTACGCCAGCTCCGTGCATTGTGCCTAAGGATTTGCGTTTCGGTGTGCGGGAGCGAGTCAGCGCCGAAGGGGAAATCCTGGTTGCGCCGAGTGAAAAAGAGCTGGTAGAACTGCGCGAAAAGATTCGGGCGAGTGGCGCCGAGAGTGTCGCCATTTCGCTGCTGTTCTCCTTCGCGAATCCGGAAAACGAGTGGCGGGTAGCTGCAGCGCTACAAGCAATTAGCAAGTCGGGCGTGAGTGCCCAACCCTCCGTTGCTGATCTTCCTATCTCAATTTCGCACAAAATCTTACCCGAATTTCGCGAATATGAACGTGCGGCAACGGTTACCGTGAACGCATATTTAGCTCCGAAGGCTGGGGCATATGTGCAGCGCTTGGAAGCTGCAATCATCGGAAACCGGGCAGGAAACGAAAACCTGAGCTCACTTTATGTCATGCAATCCTCTGGCGGAATTATTTCGGCAAAGGTCGCTGCTGAAGAGCCAGTACGCACTGTGCTCTCCGGTCCTGCAGGCGGAGTCATTGGCGCGCACCGCGTTGCGGAGATGGCGGGTTTCGAAAAGATCATCAGCTTCGACATGGGCGGTACTTCGACTGACGTGGCGCTGATCGACACACGCGGCCCCCAGATCACCAATGAATCGCGCATCTCGGAGATTCCTATCTCTGTGCCGATGCTCGACATTCACACCGTCGGCGCCGGCGGCGGATCCCTAGCATGGTTCGATCGCGGAGGGATTTTGCATGTGGGACCGCAGTCGGCCGGAGCGGAACCGGGACCGATCTGCTACGGTCGCGGCGAGCAGCCCACGGTTACCGACGCGAATCTCGCACTCAACCGATTGGATGTGGAACTGGCGCTTGCAGGAACTGTGTGCCTGGACGAGGCTCGGACCAAGGCCTTCATGGAGAAAGCGCGAGGGCCAATTTCGTCCGTGGAGCAGTTCGCGACCGGAATCATTCAACTGGCCGAGGCCGAAATGGAAAAGGCGATTCGGCTGATCTCGGTTGAGCGTGGCCATGATCCTCGCGAGTTCACGCTGGTTGCCTTTGGTGGCGCAGGGCCGCTGCACGCGTGTTCACTTGCCCGTGCTCTCGGAATCCCGTGGGTTATGGTTCCGGCTATGCCGGGAGCATTGTCTGCGCTTGGCATATTAGGCGCTGATGTAGTGCGCGATTATTCGCGAACCGTGATGATTTCGGTTGGTCACAATTCTGCAGCAAGTGACAAGGGTGAAGCCGATATTTTGTCTGTGTTGGAGCCACACTTTGAAGAACTCGAAGTCCGCGGGACAACCGAACTCAAGAATGAAGGCCTCACCGGAACATTAATCCGCGCCGCCGACCTGCGTTATGTGGGACAGGGCTATGAAATCAATGTGCCTGCAGGACCCGAAATGCTGGCCAAATTTCATGACGCGCATCGCAAGCGCTATGGCCACGCAGATAAAAACAGGCGCGTTGAAGTCGTGAATGTCCGGGTGCGAATGGTCGCGGGATCTGAACCTATCGATTTTCCGAAAAGACCACCAGGCACGACGGGCTCGGAACATGCAGTGTTAAAGAAGAAAAAAGTCATGTTCGGGAAGGAATGGATGGAAACTCGGGTGTTCGATCGAAGCCTGTTGCTGCCAGGAAATACATTTATCGGCCCTGCAATCGTACACGAGTACAGTGCGACCACGGTTGTGCCTCCGGGATCCAAGGCCAGAGTGGATTTATTTTCAAATCTTATTTTGGAAATATGAGAATGGCGGGCGAGGGCGCCCGCCCCACAGGTGCATGTCAGATGAAAAGATTCGATCCAATTGAGCTGGCGGTTTTCAAAAGCGCCACCCGTTCGGTTGCCGATGAGATGGGCGCTTCCCTGAGACAAACAGCATTTTCACCCAACATCAAGGAGCGGCGCGATTATTCCTGCGCGGTATTCGACGCCCAGGGTCAAGCGATTGCCATGGGCGATCACATGCCGGTGCATTTGGGATCGATGCCCATGTCAGTTAAAGCTGTGGTGGACACGTTAGACCTCGAGTCGGGTGACGTTGCGATTCTGAATGATCCTTTTGCCGGAGGAACGCACCTGCCAGATATCACACTGGTCGTGCCGGTGTTCGTCGAGCAGCGAAACAAACCAATCTTTTATGTAGCCTCCCGTGCGCACCATGCCGATGTCGGTGGCAAGTATCCCGGGTCAATGGGCTTGTGCCGCGACATTTCTGAGGAAGGGATAAGAATTCCGCCGACGAAGCTGGTTCGCAAGGGCGAGATGGACGACTCTGTTCTTCAAATGATCTTGAGCAGCGTGCGCACGCCACAAGAACGTGAGGGCGATCTGGCGGCACAAATCGGGTCCTGCCGGGTAGGAGAAGCGCGCCTGCAAGATCTGATCAAGAGGCTTGGGCCAGACAAGGTCGAACGTCTGTGCGCGGAACTGCTTGAGTACTCTGAGCGGCTGATGCGAACGGAGCTTTCGCAAATGCCCGCTGGAAAATTCTCTGCTGAAGATTTTCTCGATGACAATGGGTTCGACGATTCGCCGGTTCGCATCAATGTCAGAATCGAATTCGATCCGGCGTCTTCGTCGGCAAGAGTCAACTTCGAAGGATCGAGTCCGCAGGTCGCAAGCAGTATGAATGCAGTGTTTGCGATCACCTACTCTGCAGCTTATTACGTCTTCCGCTGCTTGCTTTCCGAAGATGCTCCGGCCAACGCCGGGCTGATGTGACCAATCTCGGTCCACGTGCCTGAAAGTAGCATTGTGAACGCCAGTCCGCCGGCAGCCGTGGCAGCCGGCAACGTAGAAACATCGCAACGCATCGTGGATGTGCTGTTGCGGGCACTGGCGCAAGCGATACCAGATCGCATTCCAGCGGCAAGCTCCGGCACAATGAGCAATTTGACAATTGGCGGAATCGATCCGCGTTCCGAGCGGCCCTTTGCTTACTACGAAACCATCGCGGGAGGAATGGGCGCGCGACCGATTGCTGATGGAATTTCAGGCGTGCACACACACATGACGAATTCTTTGAATACTCCGGTTGAGGCGCTGGAATACGCGTATCCACTTCGCGTGCGGCGATACTCTTACCGGCCAAGTTCCGGAGGCAACGGGAAGTTTCGCGGCGGGGATGGGCTGATTCGCGAGATCGAATTGCTTGCTGACGCTCAGGTCACGCTGCTGAGCGATCGCAGAAAGTTCCAGCCGTACGGACTGGCGGGTGGGGAGCCGGGCGAAGCTGGCTCGGCAGTTCATTCTTCGGAAAGCAGCACGAAGGCGATTGCAGCGAAGTCCAGCATCCTGGCGAAGAAACGCGATGTGATCTCGATTGAAACTCCAGGCGGTGGAGGCTGGGGCAGAGCCGGCGCCTAAGCTTGCACGAAATCAGTTATCGCGAGACCGCCATAAACAATGGCGTATGGATCAGCGATTGAAACTGCTTGTCGTCCGCTTTGAAGTGCATTTGCAGCTTTGAGCCGTCCGAGTTCGCGGACACATCTTCCAGTGCGGCTTTTTCGACCGGCGACGCGTTCATCTTTTTGTACAACACTCCGGCTTTCACCAAGGAAGAAAGTGTTGCCGCAGTGACGGAGTCGCTGGTGATCACATCCAGATCGAAGTTCACGCCGTTATTAAAGTTCATGGCGTAACGCGAACCTAGAATGTGCTTTTTGATAGTGTCGTAATCGGCGAGTCGCGAAGCATCGCCGAGCGCCGACAGCATCATGTTCTGAGTGCCCTTCTGGTCGAGAATGCTCCACACCGCTCCTGACTCCACGTCCTGAATCATGTTTGCGACATCGGGATTGGAGTCTAATGTCTGAACATAGCCGTCGCGGGCATCGATAGCTCCGCGCAGCGCCGGGCCGCCGCCAAATAGTAGCGTAGTCTCATCGAGGAATGTCATTTCCATCCCTTCGGACATGGGGTAAATATCCGAATCATGGTATTTCAAAGGCTTAATCTTCTTGAGCTTCAGTTTCGCCAATACTGTTTTTAAAGAAAAAACGCCTTGCGCTGCCCCGACAATCTGAACGCCCTGTTTGGGCTGTCGGTAGGAAACAAAGGTGAGCGTATCCACATCGCGCTCGGTGCTGACGCCAATGCCCCTGAGCGCCGTTTCAAATTGCTTGAGATTCTCCGGCAAGACCTGCTCCTTCAACTGCTGCGCGGTATCAGAGTTTTTGAGCGCGCGATAATCCACGCAAATCAGCTGTTGCACCTGGGCCGGAATCGCCGGACGCACCGACGAAGGGAGTGGGGCGGCGAACATTACGGCTGGCGCAGCCAGAGACAACACAATCAGGCCCTTACGCAAAGAATTTTTCATGGGGATCCTCAAGTCTAATGGTTGGATGCTGAGCGCAATTCAGCAGTCACCCACCCACTAATCTCATTGTAGTTGAATGAGTTGGAGCCGGAATGGTGACTAAGGTACGCAATGGACCTTGTTTTCCGGCCTATCTCATAGATACTGACGGCGAGTAGTGAGCGGCGAGCGAGGAGCGTGCTTGCTCACCGCTCGTTGCTCGAGACTTGGCGCATTATTGATCGACAAGTGCAGAGGTTTGTTCGCGGACCTGAGCGATAAACTCCGAATCTTTTAGAGATTCGAGATTGATTTCCACGTTTGCGAGCGCGCCCTCGATGGCGGCCCGTGCCAGTGCCGCGGCAGTGGTTATATCTGACTTCATGTTGGGACTTGTAATTGGGCCCAGGCGCTGCGCCAGCTTCAGCACCTCCCTAGCCGCCTTGGCGACCCTCAAAGGCACGCTAGTCGCCTGCTTCAGCGCGGAGTCGACGATGCCATCGGCGGTGGTAGATTCTTTGGCTTTCTTGTAAGCGGCGATCACGGCGTTGTATGACTCCGCGTCAGCATCGATCGCTGTCTTCAAGTCCTCCCGCAACTGCGAGAGCCGGGAAACGGCCTCGCTCAACTCGCGCTCATATTGCACGTAAGCTTTCTTGCCGCGCGACAGCGATGCCACCATGGCTGCTAGGCCTGCAGCCATGGCTGCACTCGCCGCCGCCGCGCTGCCTCCGCCCGGAGTGGCTGTGGGCGCGGCTAATTGCTCGATAAAAGGCTCGACTCCGGCGCGCAATCCGCCTACAGCCGTTTTTCCCCCCATAACCGAGGTCAGCCGGTTTTCAAGAATCAATGATGAATCAAAATGCTCGACCTGTAAAAACCACTCCGCCGCTTGCTCCAGAGCCTTCTTAGGAATCAGGCCCACGATTTCACTGCTGGATGGCGCGGCTCCGTATCTTTCCGCCTCGCGGCGTACCAACTCATACACGCGGTGAATCGGCGTTTGCTCGAAATCGGTCAGGTTCATGGAAACCTGTGCCTGACCACGGACCAGAAACCCCGCAGCTTTCACAAACCGAAGACCGCCAGTGGAAAAGCGGACAGCTTTGGCAATTTTCTTCGCGATATCGACATCTGGCGTATTTAGAAAAATGTTGTAGGCGATAAGAAACTTGCGCGCGCCCACCACGCATGCACCCGCGGTCTGGTGCAAACGGCATTCGCCAAAGTCCGGTTTTCGTGCAGGAATGGTGACGATCTCTTCACGAATGACTTCGAACTGTCCGCGGCGAATATTTTCCAGATTCTGGCGCCCGGGCGAGGTTGCGGCCGCTTCGTAAAGATAGACCGGTATTTGATACCGCTTCCAAATTTGCTCGCCCACATGCCGCGCCATGGTCACGCAATCTTCAATGCTCACTCCTTCAATCGGAATGAACGGAATCACGTCGGCCGCACCCAAGCGGGGATGCGCACCTTTATGTGTATTGAGGTCGATCAGCTCCGACGCTCTGCCTACGCCCCGAATCGCCGCTTCTTGAATGGCCTCGCGCTCGCCTGCCAACGTAATCACGCAGCGGTTATGGTCGGCATCCATTTCGCGATCGAGCAGATACACGCCGTCAACTTTCATGGCGCCAACGATTGCGTCTACTTTAGATTTGTCGCGTCCTTCAGAAAAATTCGGAACGCATTCCACCAGGGTCTGCATACGCGAAAAGCATATCCGGTCGGACGGGCTTTCGCAAAGAACAACAGCAGCAGCTTTAACCGTCGAGATCGCTGAGGAGATTTCGCAGAGAGTGTGGAGAAATACCGGGTGCAAAAAACATTAAGCATAGTGAACACAGAGTTTCACAGAGTAACGCCACGGAGGACGGTGGAGTATTGTCCACCCAAACCTCTGTGGCGTTCCTCCGTGAAACTCTGTGCCCTCTGTGGTTAGCTTTAAATGCGTTTCGCCAGATGAAGAACGCGAACTAGCGCACGTCTCTCTTCTTGCCTTCGCGTTCCCGCGCGAGCACCATTTGATCGAAAGCGTGCAAGAGCGACTCGCGCTGTGAGTAGGGTCCCGGGCGGTAGGCGCGCGATTCAATTCCTGCCTGCGATAGTTCGCAGATTTTCCAATCTTCTTTGTTGGTCAGGTCCCAGAAATCGATGGCATCGCTGGATTCAAAATCCGGTTTGCTCATCTCTGCGGGATGAAAATGCCATTCGGCAACAATTTCCGTGCGGTCCACCGCCTTTGGCCAAAGCGTCGCCGTCATCATGTAATCGGGATGCAGGCTCAACAGGAAATTCGGAAAGATGGAGTAGTAACAGACCTTCTGCCGCTCCTCATCGTTTAAGCCCGGCAGATAATCGCGCCGTCGTTTGCCATCCAGGCTCATAGTTTCGGCGCCGCCACGAAATCCCATGGCCCCGCCGATGTAAGTGGACTGCGGCTGCTCATTGTCGGCGCCCAGATAATTGGTCAGCCGGTTCAGCGCCGGATGCAGCACTGGGCAGTGCAGGCACTCGTTGTAATTCAGCATGACCAGCTTCCAATTCGCCTTGACGTCGTAAACAATTCGCTTGTGGAGGCACAGGTCCTCCATCCTCCAAGGCAGAAATTTTTGTGGAAGATCGGCGAGTTGCTTAGCCAGTGGTTCGGCCTGCTGGTCTAAATTGATAAAAATGTGTCTGTCCCAAACCGCAGCTTCGACTTTGTTCAGCGGATAATCCTCCCGGCAGAAACCGCTACCTTCATCCATGTGCGGTGCGCCAATCAGGCGGCCGTCCAGTCCATACGTCCAGCCGTGGTAGCCGCACTGGATGCGCCCGGAAAGCTTTCCTTCTGTATGCGTGATCAGACGCGTCCCCCGGTGTCGGCAAACGTTGTAGAAAGCGCGGATCGACTGATCGTTGCTGCGGGTGATAATGATGCTCTCGCCGGCAACCTGACGCAGAAAGTAATCGCCAGTATTCGGGATTTGATCTGCACGCCCGGCACATATCCAGGACTGGCAGTAGAAGCGCTCCAGTTCATCACGGAAAATTTCCTGATCGGTATAATAGCGCGCTGGCAGCGTGGTTGCGAAGGGTTGGACTTGTGTGCTCATTTCGAGAATTAGTGAACCGCTGAGAAATAATGATACGGCAAAATTCCTTTAAGAACTTGCAGTGAACGTCTTGTACTTTTCGCGCAGCGCACGGCGACACTAAAATCGGTACACCAATCCTCCGGCAACATAATAATTGTGCTGGCGAGTTTTGCCGGTATTCACGTTGATGGGCGGAGCACCACTCCAATCGTCACGCGCTTCTACTCGAATTTTCAGCTGCCGTATACGGCCCGGAATGCGAACATCCAAACCCACGCCGCCCTGCAGAACCCCGGTCGCCTCGCCGCGATTGCCGCTGTTCTTACCGAAGAAGAGTAAATTGCTGGTGGCCTGAAAATGTCCGGGACCACCACCGAAGCTTACCCATGGCGAGAGGTTGACATCGGGAAAAAACCGCACGCGCGCTGCCGGAGTAATAAAAAAAGAGCTGTAGCCCTGCGGAATTTGATCAGTGAAGTAGTGCAGGTCTTCGCCTGGATTAAAAATGACTGGAAGTTCAATAGCAAAATCCGCCCAATCGGCTGCGCGCAGAATGCGTGCGTAATTCACTTCGAAGGAATATCCCGCGCCATGACTGATAGTCGAATCCGATAGGCCTGAGTTGGGAACGCCCTGGTCGCTGATAAAGCTATGACCAAATGTGCCCGCGACTTCGTTCTTGCCCACTTCTTGCGCAAATGCGATTGCCGTTGGGAGCAGAATCCACAACACGACCCTGCTAAGACTTCGCAAACTGTCCTCCCCCAATGCAAACAGCCTTAGCTAGAGCCTAGCATTGGAAAAGAATGCCCAGAGGTGACGTGAATGGTGCATGAGACGAAGGTATGTAGTGCAGCACGATCGAAGACGGTTGTTCTAACGCACTGCGATTGGAGTCACTTCAGTTGCGCTACGGCCGAATCTGTATTCAAGGAGCCAATGCGACGCAGCCGGTTGCCCATCAACTCCTGCCGGCTGGAACTTCCATTGCTGCGATGATTCGAGCGCCAGTCGCGCGAAATACCGGCTGGGGCCGGGAACAACCAGGTTCGCGGAGGAGACGTTGCCGCTTGGATCGACTGCAACCTGAACTTTCACTCTGACTTTTCCGTGGATAGTCTGGCGTGCGCTGAAAGGAACTTGCGGCAGAACTTGTTTCGCAATTCCCTGCGCCGATGGCGTGGTTTCAACAACCGGCACAGGAGGTCTTGCGGCACTCTTCGCCGGAGATTTAGCAATTGCGCCGGTCCGTGATGCATACGCCGTCGGCTTCTGATCAGAAATGGATGGCGGAGGCGCTGGAGCAATGGGTTTCTGCTGGGTCAGCTGCTGCTCGGTGCCGATAACCGGAGCTGCCGGAGCGGGTTGGCTTTCACTTGCGTGCCTAAATTTTAAGACGATAAAAATCGCAACCAGTACAAGCACCACCAGCAATGGCGCAAAAGAGGTTTTGCGCTTCGGCTGCTTGGGAGCGATCACCGCTGCCTTAGGAGCTTCCTGACGCACCAAGTCTTTGATCCGCGTGATTGAGCATCTCTCGGCCGGATTCATGCGCAGGCATTCGCGAGCGATCTGGCCATAGGGCGCTGGAATCGATTTCGGCACTACCGGATCCAAAGTGTTCGACCGGCTCCAGGTCAACGGCCGCTGGTCGAATGCAGCCACCACCGTCATTCCAAGGGACCACATATCCGCTGCAGGTGAGAGACTACCGGCTTCGGATTCAGGCGCATCGTAGGCGGTCAAAAAAGCCGGCTTAAATGCTTGAGTCACCGGATGGATGCTATCGGCCGAAAGTTTTAGCTGATTCTTAACAGCGCAAATGTTCGATGGCTTGATTCGCGCATGCACGAAATTCTTTGAGTGAAGGAACGCGAGTGCGTCGAGAACCGGCGGCAATAAATCGCCGACTTCGGTCATCGAGAGCGGACGCACCGGCAATACCTGGTCCACATTTTCTTCGGCATATTCCATCGCTACATAGAGCCACGGTACGCCGCTCATCTGGCAATGGCCGGCATGAAAGACGCGCAGAAGGTTCGGATGGGAGAGGGTGACCAGTTCCCGCCAGCACGCGATTTGCTGGGCAGCATCCGGCCGGTCGGCACGAATCAGCTTGATGGCGGCGGGTTGAGTCGAAGAGCCCGGCAGCTGGGTGCGAAATACGGCGCTATGCGTCGAACCGCCCAGCCATTCAAGCAGGGGAAACTTTCCATCGATGGTTTGGCCCTTCCAGAGTTCCTGTGCAACAGCAGCATTCATGGGTTTTACTCGTTAGGGCATTGTAAAACCAAAAAGCGCAAAAACGCTAACACCGCGGGCCAGTCACTGCAGACGGGGCTGCGCACTGGCCGAATGGACAACAAATAACGGAATTCGGGCGAAACCGGCATTGCTCATGGGGTTTGTAGCTGATTGGAAATGGCGCAGGATTACGCCATGGCAGGAACTTCAAAACCATCAGGCAGGAAACCTGCAAGCTCCATCGCATTTTTAGCTTCGGAATTACGCATGAAGGTGTTCCACACAAACTCGGTGCGCGCGTTTTCGGCCATCAACATGGTGATACCGAGGTCGATACCGATCACATCGCGGCTCACCCAGCCAGTCAGCGGATTGAAAGCATCCACGAATCCGTATTCTTTCCATATTTGGCTGCCGTAGTAACGGTGCAAATTGCGCAGCACGGTCATGGACTCGCGATAAAGGAACGGTAGCGATCCTGCGGAAGCGGCAGGAACGATGCTGCCATCGATGGGACCCAGGATCGGTGGGCCGCCCCAGGTGACGTAACCGGCACTGGATTCGGAAGCGCTGATTCCCCAAACGTCTTTTGAGTAGCAGGGGAAGCGGGCGCTCAATTCTTCGCAGAACTCGCGATGCGCGAGTGACGCGATAACCGAATTTTCAAAGTAGTTGGCGTAATCGTCGTGCTTGGATCTGAAGTCAAACCAGGCATGAGAATACTGGTGAACAAAAAGCGGATCAGGCCCGGAAATATATTGGTGGCCTCGGTACACCATCTTGGGGCGATGGATCGCGTTCCACGAATCCGGCGAAATAGGATGAGTCGGCGAACCCATCGCCAGCAAATACATCATCATCGATTCGCAATACGAATCCCAACGCACCCGGCTGAACTGTCGCTCTGGTTTCCAGTCGGTTGCGAATGTCTTTCCGCCATTCAGGGCCCACGGCCAGTCAACGCGGTTGTAGATGGTGGTTGCGTCGCGATGAATGCGTGCATCGCGGAAGTATTCGCGGCAAGTCATTACACCGCAAAGCAGAATCGTCGTATCGATGGGCGAAACCTCAGATCGCAAAACTCGCTGGCCGTTCATCGGATCTAAAAAGTGATAAAGAAAACCGTGTTCGGTAGGAACACTGCGGGAAATAAAATCCAGGGTTCGCGCAACTCGTTCTTCGATCTGGCTGCGCGATCGGTATTCGCGTTCGTAGCCAATGCACATTGCAGTCAGACCAAAGCCTGTCGCCGCGATGCTGGAGAATTTGCAGTTGCTTCCCCCATCAGCATTGGCACGATCAAACACCATTCCGGTCTCAGGATTGACTTCGTTCCAGAAGTATTCGAACGCGGTCCGCTCAATGTCATTGAGCAAAACGGCATCGCTGGCCTGCAGGTCAGTTGGAGCGGTGAGCAGATCAGAGGCGCCAATCTTTCCAGCTAACGGAAGAGTTGCTGCCCCGGCCATTGCCACGCGAAGGAATTGACGACGGGTCGAAAACATTGCTGGTGTCTGGTCATTATCGAGCAGAGTTGCTGGTTTCAAGCCGGGAAAGGGTGCTCGAGAGGTAACGCAGGTGTAATGCACCAGGAAAAAATTCCACGATTTCTGGCCGAAATCGCCTGTTTTCCTCGGTAATCTCAGGTAATTTAGGGCGAAAGACTTAGACCTGGAATTTGAACTTATAATGACTCTGCGCTGGTGTCGACATTTCGACGACATAGGGCTGGACTGCGGAAGGCGGGCTTAGATCAAACCTCTGAGCCGCTTTTCGGCATCTCTGGTGCAGACTCCGGCGCGTAGCACTGAGACCGAGCCAGGACTCGGCCAAATGTCAGAAAAAGAAACCTTTTGGAGCAGTTGGCAGGAGCGCCTCTCGGCCCTCCGCAACGTGCCTCCTGTTTTAAGAATTGTTTGGCGATCGGGGCCGGGTGTCGTCACCTTCGGCGTCGTTGCGCGCATTGTGGCTGCGCTGCTCCCCATCGGACTCACTTACGTTGCAAAACTGATCATCGACATCGTCAACAACTCCATCAAGACACACCAGCCGGTTCCGGAACGGCTCTGGTGGCTCGTAGCAGCAGAATTTACTCTCGCCCTTCTGATCGGCATCGTTGGTCGAATGATGGACTACGCTGACGCTTTGCTGGCCAACAAGTACACCCGCCACGTCAGCATCCAGGTAATGAAGCACGCTTCCGAGCTGGACGTGATCGCTTACGAAGACCCAATCTTCTATGACCGACTGGAACGTGCTCGTGTGCAGGCGACGGACCGCCTGGTCATGATCCAGTCCATCGGGCGACTCGAACTGCAACTGATTACGGCCGCCGGCTGGTCGGTTGCGGTGATGTTCTATTCGCCATGGCTGATGCTCCTGTTGATCGCGGCAGTGTTGCCGGCTTTTCTTGGGGAGACACACTTCGCATTCCTTGGATACGCGAAGAATTTTCGTCAGACGCCCATCAAGCGTCAGCTTGATTACCTTCGACAGGCCGGGGCCACCAAGGAAGCCGCGAAGGAACTTAAGCTCTTCAACCTTGCCGATTTCTTTACCCAACGCTTCGCCAAACTCTCGGACATCATTTATGAGCAGGACGTTGACCTCGCCAAAAAGCGGCTGGGCATCGGCTCGATTTTGTCGATTATAAGCACCGGCGGTTATTACGGTGCGTATGCGTTTGTGATCTTGCGCACGGTAACGGGCCGGTTGAGTATTGGCACGTTTTACTTCCTTATCACCGCGATCATGCAGGCCAGCAGCACCATTCAGCAGGTTTTCTCAACCCTCTCTGGAATCGCCGATCAGGCTTTGTTCCTGACGGACCTGCTGGCATTCTTCGATATGAAGCCGACAATTCAATCCAAGCCGAACGCGTTACGTGCGCCGCGGCCTATTCGTCAGGGATTTGAATTTCGCAATGTCAGCTTCCAGTATCCGGGAAATGAGCGTAGAGTCATCGATCACTTGAATTTTCACCTGCATCCAGCAGAGCGGGTTGCGCTTATTGGCGAAAACGGTCAGGGTAAAACCACCATTGTTAAGCTCATCACACGCCTCTACGATCCCACTGAGGGGCAAATTCTTTTGGATGGAGTGGATCTTCGCGAGTACGACCTGGAAGATCTGTATCGCGAAATAGGAGTTATTTTTCAGGACTTCATGCGTTACGAAATGACCGCGCGAGAGAACATTGCCGTGGGGAAGATCGATGAAGTCATGGACCTGCCTGTGTTGAAGGCTGCGGCGCAAAAAAGTCTGGCTGACGAAGTGATTGCCAGACTTCCTGCGGGATTTGAACAAATGTTAGGGCGCCGTTTTGAAGGTGGCGTCGATCTCTCCGGTGGTGAATGGCAGAAACTTGCGCTGGCCCGAGCTTACCTGCGCAATTCACAATTGTTCATTCTTGACGAACCTACGGCCGCGCTGGACGCGCGAAGCGAATACGAAGTATTTCAGAGGTTCGCGGAACTCACGACCGGCAAGATGGCCTTGTTCATCTCACATCGCTTCTCAACCGTGCGTATGGCTGACCGCATCGTAGTACTAGAGAGCGGACGAATCGTCGAAGAAGGTACTCACGACCATCTCACGCACATTGGCGGACGTTACGCCGAGATGTTTGAACTGCAAGCCGCCAGCTATCGCTGACCCTAATGCCGCAGAACACGCACATAGATTTGCTCGAGCTCGACACTGAGCGGGTGCCGGAAGGGGCGAACAAAGTTGCGCCCGATTTCGCCGACCTCCGGCGGCAGGCCGAGGAACTGGCCGGGCTCTTGGCTTGGAACCCAAGCGTGCAACGTTCTGCGTTTTTCACGGTGCGCTGGAACGCTATGGCGGCGGTGCTGCGGCCCGTCCTCGAGAAAGTGGCTAAAGACGGTCGCAGCGAATCGGAGACTGACGATCACCGCTGGCTGCGGGAAAATGCCACCCTGCTGTGGGCGTTATTGAGCAACACCCAGAATGCCTTCAAACCATTAAACCGGGTGCCTCACGTGAGCACCCCGCGCGGAATCACCATTCCAAGGGCCGCAGCAGTTGCAGAAGCGTTTCTGCACGCTGTTGATTTCCAGTTCAGCGAAGATGCCTTCCTTGCGTATTTGGGCGCCTACCAGCAATCGACGGTGCTCAAATTCAGCGAGCTCTGGGCGTTGATTCCCTCGCTGGAGTTAGTGCTGCTGGAGCAAACTGCGGTGCGTGGTCAAAAAGCGCTGGAGAATTCTGAATCCTCACAAAAAGTCGGCGTTTGTGTGCGCAGTTTAAGAGATATCAGCCAACTGCACTGGAAAGAGGCGCTCGACTCACAGGTCGGGTTCGAGAAAGTTTTACGTGAAGATCCGACTGGCGCATATTCGCGCATGGACTTCGATAGCCGCGACCTGTACCGCTCCCGGCTGGTGAACATTGCAGAGAATTCAGATTCCACAGAGATGGAGGTGGCACAGGCCGCGCTGGCGCTGGCGCGCAATGCAGAAAAGCAGGACCTCGGCGATCCGCGCCAAATACAACGGCAATCTCATGTCGGCTATTACCTGATCGGGCCAGGACAAGAACAGTTGCACGCCAAAGTTGGTTACCGTCCGCCATTTGGTTGGCGCATACGGCATTTTCTACGAACCCATCCCGACGAGTTCTACTTGCCTGGAATTGAAATTCTTACCTTCGGGATTATGTCGGCAATTGTACTTTTGCTGACCAGCACTAATACACCGCCCATCATGATCCTTTTCGCCATGCTGCTCTTGCTGCTGCCTTCGTCCCAGAGCGCGGTGCAGGTGATGAACTATCTGACTACGGCACTTCTACGTCCCGAAACTTTGCCCAAGCTGGATTTTTCAAAAGAGGTTCCCGAAGATTGCACCACGCTGGTTGCTGTGCCCGCATTGCTGCTGAGCAAGAGTCAAGTCGAACACCTGGTTAAGAGCCTGGAGGTTCGGTATTTAGGAAACCACGATCCTAATATTCATTTTGCCCTGCTTACCGATCTTGCCGATTCTGCGGTGCCCTCGAACGAAGACGATCCGCTGGTGGATTTGTGCGCCCGGCTGATCAAAGAGCTCAATGAAAAATACTCTGCGAAAAAGATGGGCTCGTTCCTGTTATTGCACCGGCATCGGGTTTACAACCCGCGTGAAAAAGTGTGGATGGGATGGGAGCGCAAACGCGGCAAACTAATGGACCTGAACCGCCTGTTGAGCGGGGAATACGACAGCTTTCCGGTCAAGGCCGGCGATCTGTCATTGCTGCAGCGCGTGCGATTTGTGATCACGCTCGACGCCGATACCGAGATGCCACGCGGCTCAGCGCAGCGAATGATCGGCACATTAGCGCATCCTTTGAACCAGGCAATCATTGATCCTGAAAAGAACATCGTGGTTGCCGGGTATGGAATTCTGCAGCCGAGGGTGCGAGTGAGTGTACAGAGCGCGTCCCGTTCGCGGCTCGCCAACATTTATTCCGGTCAAACCGGAATGGATATTTACACCCACGCGGTATCGGACGTTTACCAGGATTTGTACGGCGAAGGGATTTTTGCCGGCAAAGGCATTTATGAAGTTGACGTGGTGCAGCGCGTGCTCGAACATCGGTTCCCGCAAAACGCGCTTCTCAGTCATGACCTGATTGAAGGCGCGTACGCGCGCGCGGGCTTAGTGACCGATATCGAAGTAATCGAAGATTACCCTTCGCACTATAGCGCGTATAACCGTCGCAAACACCGCTGGCTTCGAGGCGACTGGCAAATCACAAGTTGGTTACTACCGCACGTGCCGGATGAGACTGGGCGCCGGGTTCGGAACCCGATCTCATTGGTGTCGCAATGGAAGATTCTCGATAACTTGCGCCGCAGCCTGGTTGAACCGGCGACTTTTCTGCTCTTTGTTGTTAGCTGGTTGGTCCTTCCGGTATCGGCTCGCAATTGGACGATCTCCGCGATCTGCATCTTGTTCGTGCCGGTTTGGTTCGAGTTCTTTTTTACACTCGTCCGATCGGTTGCTGAGAGAAAACTGGCAATCGCGCGAGATGCGTCGCGCACTCTGTTTGTCGCGAATTTCAACGTATTCCTGAGCTTCGTGTTCCTGGCCCACCAGATGCTGGTCTCCATGGACGCGGTGGTGCGAACATTGGTGCGACGAATGTTCACGCGCCAACGATTGCTCGAATGGGAGACGGCCGCAGAAGCGGAAATTGGCGGACAAAAGCGCACGCCGGTCGACATCTACCTTGATTGGATTCCCCTGATCGTAGTCTGTCTTGCAGGATTGATTTACTTCGTGCGGCGGCCGGCATTCTTCTCTGCCCTGCCTATTCTGGTCCTGTGGGCCAGCAGCAAATTGGTTTCGGTATGGCTGAACCGGCCTCCGCAACATTACCGCAGCCAGGCTTCCGAAAGAGACAAACAGTTTTTGCGCATAGCCGCCGTCCGCACCTGGCGCTACTTTGCAGAGTTCAGTACTCACGAACACAACTGGCTGATTCCCGATAATGTGCAAGAAGAGCCGTTCGTGGTTGCGGCCCGGATTTCTCCAACCAATGTCGGATTGCTCCTGAATGCCCGTCAAGTGGCCTGCGCATTTGGATATCTCACTTCGCAGGAGTTTGTTGACCTGAGTGCAAAGACCCTTAGAACTTTGCGGGGCATGCAACGCTATCGCGGGCATCTTTTTAACTGGTATGATACGCGGACACTGGATCCCTTGCCGCCGCTATTTGTGTCTTCAGTGGATAGCGGAAATCTGGTAGCGTCACTGTGGACGCTACAACAGGGCTGTTTGCAAATCCTCGAAGAGTCAGCTCTGCGGCCTGAATTAGCAGAGGGCTTTCTCGATCATCTGCGGATGCTCACGGAGTTGAAGGCATTTCCGACCGCCTTGTTTCACAAGGTCGAAGAAAAATCGCAAGGCAAAGAGTGGGAACAATCGCTGTTGCGCTTTCCGCACAAGGCTTTGGAACGAATCTCTGCAACAGCAGATGCCGGCAAACAGGAAAACGCCCTGAAGTGGTTCAGTTCACAATCGCTGGAGCGTCTGCGGAACTTTGCGCAGTCCACTGTCCGCCTAACGCCCTGGAAACTTCCCGATTTTGCGGAACTCCGTAACGAACCTGTTATTGACCCACCACCGGACAATGTAACTTTGAAAATGCTTCCCGAAGCACTCACCAGGTTCGAGTCCAGGCTGCGACGAGCCATCGATAATTTGCCATCCGCTGATGCCGGCCAAGGAAAAGACCAGAACTCCCGCCGGGTTCTGTTACAGCGCTTACTCTCAATGGTTTCAGGCGCTCGGATGGATGCCGCACGACTGGTGCTGGAACTCCAGGCAGTTTCATCAGAAGCAGGCAAACTGGCCGACGAAATGTCATTCGCTTTCCTGTGGAGCCGCCGCCGCAAACTGCTTTCGATCGGCTTCGACGGCGGAGAAAAGATTCTGCACGATGCATGTTACGACCTGCTGGCCTCAGAGGCGCGAACTGCTTCTTTCATCGCCATTGCTAAAGATGAAATTCCACAGGAAACGTGGTTCTTACTGTCTCGCTCACGTACTGTGGACCGTGGCCGTGCTGTACTCCTTTCGTGGACAGGCACTATGTTCGAGTACATGATGCCGGCGATCTGGATGAAAACTTATCCCGGCACGCTGCTCGAAGCCTCCCAGCGCGGCGCAATCACTTCACAACAGGAGTTCACTGCCTCCAAACGAATTCCGTGGGGCATTTCCGAAGCGGCGTTCGCCACTCGCGATGCATCGGGAAATTATGGATACCATGCGTTCGGTATTCCTCAACTCGCGATTTTTCATAGCGAAGTGAACGCTGTGGTGATTTCCCCTTATTCCACATTTCTTGCGCTGAACACCACGCCCAAAGCCGCGTTGGAAAATTTACGCCGCATGAGCCATGACGGATGGTTCGGCGATTACGGCTTCTACGAATCCGCTGATTACAGCGCCTCTCGTGACCGAATCTGGCGCCGTGAATACGAATTAATTCGCTGCTGGATGGCGCATCATCAGGGCATGAGCCTGCTAGCCATTGCGAATTTCCTCGCCGATGGCGTGGTGCAGGGATGGTTCCATTCCCATCCCCGAGTCCAGGCGACTGAGTTGGTACTCGACGAAAAGCCACTCAACTACATGCCCGCGTGAGCCAAGTCATCTCTGAACAATCCAGCTACTTACGCTGCCCTAACTATTCCTACGAACCTTGCGCGTAAATCACGGGCTTCTGTAGATTTTTTGTAAATCCTGTTCGGCGTAACTCAGTGTGCGGTCACACGCTAGTTCCTGCACGGCCCGCTGGGGAGCCAATCCGACAGATTTCGGAGTCCTTATGAAAACTTTATTCTGCTTGCTCGTCATCTCCGGAGCCGCGTGTGGCGGGGCATCTGCGCCTGCCACTCAGGGCACTGTTTCCGGCGCACTCACTACCGTTCCGAGCAGTACGCATGTCTTCCTTTTGGTCGAGGAGAACCACAGTTATTCGAGCGTTATCGGCAGTTCATCCATGCCTTACTTGAATAGCTTGGCGTCAAAGTATGGTCTGGCAACGCAGTACTACGCCAATACGCATCCCTCCATTGGCAACTACTTTATGTTGACGACCGGAGCGATTATTACGAATAACGACAGTTTCTGTAGCACTATCACGAACGATAATGTCGTCCGACATCTTCTAACGGCGGGAAAAACCTGGAAATCTTACGCGGAAGGTCTCCCTTCTGTGGGATACACCGGGTGTGGTTTAGGCGCTTACGTTAAGAGGCACAATCCTTTGGCGTACTTCTCGGACGTGGCAAACAGCAGTCAAAAAAGTAATCTCAAGCCATTCACGCAATTTTCTAAAGATCGCATCAACGGCGCGCTTCCGAATTTTTCGTTCATCGTGCCAAACCTGAACGATGACGCACACGATGGCACACTGACCCAAGCCGATAACTGGCTGAAGAACAACATCGGCCCGCTTCTCGGAAGTGCGATGTTCAAGGCTGGCGGAACCGGACTTCTGATTATCGTGTTCGACGAAAGCGTGACTTCAGACGCGGCTCACGGCGGCGGACACGTAGCTGCGGTAGTCATTGGTCCGAAGGTAAAACCGGGAAGCAAAACGGCAACTCTGTATCAACATCAGAACACGCTCAAAACCTTAATGGAAGCAATTGGGGTAAAGACCTATCCTGGAGCGGCGGGAGCGGCAGCGCCTATCACGGGTATTTTCTAGAGTTATACCTCAGCAAATCAGAAAAAACCGGCGCTGGTTTGTTCGCGAAGCTGCGAATATCAAGCGTCGGCTTATCTTTTATGCGGCCCGCTCTGATTTTTTCTCGTAAGTGCCCATCAATTCGGATTGCGCCAGAATGTGCCCTTTGATCGCGGCGCTTACCTCTTTGTGGGTCGCGCCGGGAGCAAGATCGAGCATTTTGTCGATCGCAAAAAGCCGAAAGAAATAACGATGCGTTCCCGACGGCGGCGCCGGCCCTATGTAGCCAATTTTTCCGCCATCGTTTTTTCCTTGTAACCCCAACCCTGAGATCTGTTCGTCGTGAGAAATATTCTCATCGATGTGCGTGGTCGTGTAAGGAATGTTGTAAAGGACCCAGTGGGTAAAGCCCTCGGGGCGTGGAGCATCGGGATCATGAACTATCAACACAAAAGATTGCGTTTTATCTGGAAATTCCTGCCATGAAAGCTCAGGAGAAATGTTTTCGCCGTCACTGGTGTAGTGAGCGGGAATCTCACTCCCTTCCTGAATAACCGTACTGGTGAGTCGCATAGCGCTCCTTCTCCTCTGCCAGTGCAGAGGTGAAGGTGAGAAGCCGAACATGGCAGACGCGTTGTCTGCAAAACCCGAATGACTAGTGTATTGCTACAGGAAAATTATTATTCGGTAAAGACAACCGACTGCAAGCCTGAGATTTCGAAACGCTTACGGCAACGAACGTTCTTACAACCCATAACGTCATCTTTACGGAGCATGTAAGATTTTGCCTTGGCAAACCGGGCGCGGTCGCGCTCATCGGCGTGGCGGGGGAGCTGTTTTTTTCGGCTGCGTACGATCCAGGTGACTTCATAATCCGCGGCCTGGTGGCAGTGCGGACAATTCAGAGTAGCCTGCTTTTTCTCCGGACGTTCGTCAAAAAACTCGCGCTCTTCCATCGTTTCTCCGTGGCTTTTATTATTCCATAGGATCCGGCTGGCAGTGAAATGCGCCTGCTGAGCTAAACTCTCACCAGGATGGCGAAAACAAAAAAGAAGAAAACTTTTAGGGCGGTCACCGCGGTCAAGGCACTGGCACGAGAGAGAATCGGCGAGCCTCGCCCAGGGCAGATTGTGCTTGATTCCAAGAAGAAGGCGAAGACCTCTGTCAAGCACAAACCCACGCTGGGGCAGATTCTCGAAGACATCGATTGAGCTGCATCTCTCTACGACGCCTTCTTTCTATCTGAAGACCTCGCCGGCGGCAGATCGTCCGGGCGATGGTATTCGATGTGCGTATGAACAGGCCGCTCAGGATGATCGGCAGCATCTTCGAGACCTTCAACTCGGGCAGCTTCAAGGGCCTGATCAGTGTTATCCAGTTCCTCTACGCTTTCATTGTCCGCATCTTCTGTATTTGAAAGCCGCTGAGCATCGCCCGATTGGCCGGCGCTGTCCGATCCAACCTGGCGGGGATCGTTTCCCAGTTCATCTAAGGCTGCTTCGTTTCCATCCTCGCGCTCTTCAGACTCACGATTTTTGGCCATCATTCCTCCTGTTGGCTTTCTTGGATGCAAGTCGAAGGGTATAGGTGAGTTAGGATCAGGCGGCTTGCAATTCTTCGAGCAGGTCGGCTCTGAGTTCCGCATGCAAGTCGGGCGGGAGCTTCTTCCTATTTGCGGTGAGATAAAACACATCAATTGCCATCTGACCCTCGGTGTCGATAAGGGCGATTTCGATGTTGCAGCCGTGATGGGAGAATCGAGAGCAGATGCGATGCAGAAGTCCCAGTTGGTCCTGGGCAATGACTTGTACCAGCGTGCTTCCAGCTGAAGATTCGTCGTCAACCTCGATGCGAGTGTGAATCTTCACTTTGGCGCTACTCTTCGCGTCGGCCCGCGCCCGATCCCGCAGCATGCGATCCAAGTCGGCGTCCCCGCTGAGCACGTCAGCGACACTGCGTTTGAAGCGGTCCCACTCTGGCATATTGAGTTCCAGCGTGAGGAAGCGATCGGTGAAATAGAACGTGTCGACCACTATGCCGGCGGCGTTCGCAAACGCCTCGGCCTTAACAATATTCATTCCCCAGGCTGCCAGCGCACCAGCGATATTTGCGAAAAGAAATGGGCGGTCTCTGGTGACGACTGACAGCTCGTACCAATGCCGTCCACGAACCAAATGAAGCTGAACCGGATCCGACGAGAGATGAGCGGACAGTTCCAGGTGGTGCAGAATTTCCTCGGCGCGAAAGCTCCGCAGATACCGCTTAGGCAAACCTTCTAGGAAAACTTTGAGCTTCTTGGCAGACTGCGGAACCAGCGCCTGCAATCCCACCAAGCGTTCATCCTGCTCCTGGTCGGAATGGACGCGCTGATCGGCGGTCCGACTCAGGTAATTTGATGCGGCGATGTAAAGCTGCCACACATTTTCGGCCTTCCAGGGCGTCAATGCTTCAGGATTTACTGCCTTGATGTCGGCATAGGTAAGCAGGGCCAGCAATTTGAGCCGCTCAGGCGTACCCACCTTGTCGCAGAATGCCTTCACCGTTCCAGGATCGTAGATGTCACGCCGCAGGGTTGCCGAGATTTCCAGATGGCTCGCGATCAGGAATGAAATTGTCTGCCGCGCCGCTTCGTCCAGTTCGAGCCGATCCATGCATCTCTGCGCAATTTCAAGTCCGGTGACCAAGTGGCTGCCACCGGGTACTCCCTTGCCGACGTCGTGCAAAAGCAAAGCTAAATATAAAACCTCCGGCCGTTCCAGCTCTTCCAGGAGATGCCCGTATCTCTGGTCCCACTCAGAGTTGCCGTGAATGGCGCGATGCAAGCATTCAATCGCTAGGAACGAGTGCTCATCGACCGTAAAGCGGTGATAAAAATCACGCACTACAAGGCAATCTATTAGCTTGAGTTCGGGCAACAAAATTGTGAGCAGGCCCAACGAATGTATGGCGCGCAAGGCATCGGCGGCATGCGGCTCAACCAACACTGACTGCAGATAGCGCCAGCTATCCGCCCCCGAAGGCGGATTTTCGGTTAGGGTCGGCAAGACTTGCTGGATTCGGGTTTCGGTGGAGAGCGCGGGTTTTAATCCGTGATGGGCAGCAAAACTGAAAATCCTGAAAAGCAGTTCTGGATCACGAACAGCCGAAGCCTGTTGCAGATAAATCGAACCGTCGACCACAGAGAAATCCGCATTCGAAACCCGCGAGCGCCAATGCTGATAGGTGCGATAAAGAGAGGACCGAGCAGCCGGAACCGATTCCAGCAGGCGCAGACATTCATGGTGCAAGGCGCGGGCGTGGCGGAAATATGTTCGCATCCACGCAGCCGCATCTAGCGCCGCAGGAGCGTTTACTCCGATATGGCGGCTCGCCGCTTCATCCTGCGACTCCCAAGTCAGCATGTTGTCGTCGCGGCCCTGGCGATAATGCAGAAATGTACGAACCGAGGTCAAAAACTCCAACGCTGGCTGCAGCTGCCGCGTTGAGTCCGGAAGCAGCGATGCCGGGTCAGGCCATCGGCGTTCCTGGTCAAGGGCGGACAGCAATGCCATCCAGCCGGCAACGTTGTAGTCGCGCAGGCCACCAGGAGATTCCTTGATATTTGGCTCGAGATGAAAAACGGTGTTGCCGTATTTTGCGTGACGAGAGCGCGTCACCTCGGCCAGTTGCTGGATGATGTAATTCCCTTCCCGCACAAAAAACTTAGGCAGAAGTTTCTGGTGCAGACGCTCGAAGAGATCGCGGTCTCCGGCCAAATACCGCGAATCAAGCAGCGAAATTGTGAACTCAACGTTCTGCGGATCGAACTGATCGCACTCGGCCAGGGTACGCGTTGTAGGTCCCAATTTCATACGCAGGTCCCACAGTTCCTGGCAAAACATTCGAACGGGATCCCGCAACGCATTCTCGTTACTTCGGTCAGCGTGCAGGAAGAGGATGTCGACATCAGAATGCGGAAACAATGCTCTTCGCCCAAAACCGCCGAGCGCAACCAAGGCAAAATTCTGGGCATCACTGCCGCCGGAGCATGTTATTTCGCCCCACAGGCGGAGTAATACTTTTTCGACTAATGCCGTACGTGAGGCGATAGCAGCGGAGCCGTCCCCCTGGCTCGCAAACTCCTGTTGAATACACACAGATTCGCTGAGGTATAAATCGCGAAGTTCTGTGCGTAGGGTGGCTGCTGTGCTCATGTGAACGGCGATTGCCGACTCGACGGCACCTTCACTCTAAACCTGATGCCAGAGCTGTGGAAATCGAAACTATTTATGGAGGGAATCAGGAATGGTTATGAAAGCGGATTCTAGTCGTGAGCTTTGAGCGGCGAGCAAGCAGCTTTCGCTATGGGAATGCTCATTGTTCGTGGCTCAAAGCTCACAACTTCTTACAATGCATTCTCGCCATGTTCTTCATTGCGGATCCGGATTGCATTATCGATACGAGAGCGAAAAATCTTTCCATCGCCAATTTTGCCAGTCTGGGCAGCGGCGACGATTGCACTCTCTACTTTTTCGACCAACGCATCGGCGATCACCATCTCCAGCTTTATCTTAGGGATCAGGTCAACCGTGTACTCGCGGCCGCGATAGATTTCAGTATGGCCTTTTTGACGTCCATGGCCTCGAACTTCGATGACTGTCATTCCTTCAATGCCGATTTCGTGCAACGCGTTCTTAACCGCTTCCAGTTTAGAAGGTTGGATAATGGCTTCGATTTTGGTCATTTCCACATCCCCGTTCAATAATTTGCTTGCAGGCGAGAAACTAGACTGAAACGTCCCAATAGTAGCCTTCTTCGCCATGCTGCGAGAGATCGAGGCCCATAACCTCGTGTTCCTCGCTCACTCGAAGTCCAACGGTGAGATCCACAATCTTTAAAATGATCAAGGTCCCGACTACCGCAAGGGCCCATGCTATGGCGATTCCCACCAGCTGGTTCAATATTTGATGAACATTTCCCTCGATCATTCCGGAGGGCAACGTGTTTCCTTGAGCATCCTTGAAAATGGGGTTCACCGCACTCGACGCGAAAATCCCGGTGAGGATTGCTCCGAGAGTGCCACCCGCTCCATGAACACCGAAGGCATCCAAAGAATCGTCGTAGCCGAAGCGGGCTTTCACTGCGGCAACCATGTAGTAGCAAAACCCACCCGCTAGCAGGCCAATGAGCAATGCCGGCATGGGGCCTACGAAACCTGCGGCCGGAGTTATCGCCACCAAACCGGCAACAGCGCCGGAAATTGCTCCTAAGGCGCTGACCTTCCCATTGCGCCACCATTCCGCAAGGCACCAGCCGATGACCGCCGCAGCGGCCCCAAAATGAGTAGCGACGAAAGCGCTGGTCGCCAGACCTCCTGCGGCAAGAGCGCTGCCCGCGTTGAACCCAAACCACCCTACCCACAACATGCACGCTCCAATGAAGCTAAGCACCACGCTATGCGGAGGCATGGCTTCGCGCGGATATCCAAGCCGACGGCCCAGATAAAGAG
>JBOGLH010000125.1:0-17780 GCA_050746025.1 Terriglobales bacterium
TTCCTGTATGGCGCGCAGGTCCGCGCCTTCCTCCAGCATGTGGGTTCCAAAAGCGTGACGCAACGTGTGCGGGTGAACGTCGGGCGACAGTCCTTTGGCGACCGCAATCTTCTTAATGATCCGGCCCACACTCCGAGTTGTCAGCCGCCCGCCGCGCTGGTTGATGAGCAGCGCCGGAGTGCTCTGGCGGCTTTCTGCGAGTATGAGTTGGCGCGCCGGCAAGTATGCTTTCATCGCGGCCGTAACGGCGTCGCCGAAGGGCACGTAGCGTTCCTTTTTCCCTTTGCCGCGGATCAGAATTGCTTCATTGCTGACGCGTACATCATCCACATTGATGCCGACCAGTTCCGAGTTACGGATACCACAACCGTAAAGCAACTCGAGCATCAGGTGGTCACGCTCGGGAAACGATGCGATCTCCGGCATATTGCCGTCGAGCACAGAATTCATCTCTTCCAGCGTGGGAACTCGTGGCAGTTTTTTCGGCAGCTTCGGCGTTGAAACCAGCGCCGCCGGATTTTGTTCGACTTCGCCTTCCTGCGCCAGCCAACGATAAAGCGAACGCACCGCCGCCAGCGAACGCGCCACGGAAGTTTTGCTCAGCCCTTTTTCGTATTGCGAGGAAAGAAAGCCGCGGATGGTCAAGTGGTCGATTTCGCGCCACTTGCGCAAACCCACGTAGTCGGCGAAGGTTTCGAGGTCCTGCTTGTACGCTTTAATTGTGTGCCGCGAGACATTACGTTCGCGGAGGGAGAGCAGGAATTTAGAGGCAGCGTTCCCGATAACGGTTTTAGCCTGACTCATTTGTCGCGTAGCATCTTTCATTAGAGTCTAAAAAGACCAAAAACCAGAGCGATAAACCCTAGTACCAAACACAACCACATCGAGCGCAGAGGCCAAAGAGACAGTTGATGCGAGCGCGCATGCGCTGAGTATGCCCGATTGATAGTGAGGATCGGAGCCGGGAATGTTAGACCCTCTCTGTAAGATTTATCCCCCGCCCTTTCAAGGGCAAGGAGCAAATGAAGGCCCAAAACCCCCGAGGCACCTCTCAATATCAGCCCCAGCACCGCGAGAGGGTCATGCGCCAACATAAACGTTAGTGCTCGCTTCTCCTCAGACAATACTTATCTCGCCTTCGCTCTCGGATGATGTTTCTGGTAGACGCTCTTCAGTCGATCCAGCGCCACATGGGTATAAATCTGCGTGGTCGAAATGTCCGCATGCCCGAGAATAGTTTGCACCGTGCGCAGGTCCGCGCCGTTTTCCACCATGTGGGTGGCGCAACTGTGGCGTAGCATGTGCGGGCTGACATGGCGGCCGGTTGATTCAGAGGCTGCTCCCACCATCTGCCACACTCGCTGCCGCGTGATCTTTTTCGCCCCTCGCGCGATAAACAGGATTGGCGAAGTTTTATCCCCAGCTAACTTTGGCCGAGACTCGCGCAGATAAAGTGACAATGCCTCTTGCGCCGATCTTCCCAGCGGAACGATGCGTTCTTTATCGCCTTTGCCGCGTACCAGAACGCAACCCATCTCGAGCTTTAAGTCTTCAACTTTCAGCGAGACGATTTCTGAAACTCGCAGCGCGCCGGCATAAAAAACTTCGAACATCGCGCGATTGCGGATTAGTAAAGCCGCGCCATCACGAGAACGGGCGTGGACGCGCGTTCCCCCACGAACCGAGCTATCGCCGGCGGTTCCGCTTGCAATGATTTTCTCGACTTCTTCGAGCGCCAGCGACTTCGGTAGCACTTTCCATTGCTTAGGAAGGGGGATGTTCAGCGTGGGATCTATTTCGATTCGCCGGTCGAGTAAGAGGAAACGATAGAGGTGCCGGATCGCGGAAAGCTTTCGTGCTATAGAGCGCCCGTCCACTGCATTCGCGAACAACTGCTGAATAAATCCGCGCACGTTATCTTTGCGCGCGTTCAGCAGCGTGCGCTTGCCGTGGTCAAGAAATGCCGCGAACTGGCCAATGTCCCGCGTGTAGGCCGACACGGTGAGCGCGCCCAGTCCCTTTTCCACCTTCAGGTAGTCGATGAAGGAAGAGACGACACGGGAGTTAGCCTCAGAAGGCACAGATTAAGTATGCGCGTTATCGGACCTTGTTTGAAGTGACGAACCAGATGCAGCAGCAGCCACGACTTCATTGACTCCGTAAAGATAATCAATTCAATTGTTTTATCCGCGTTAATCCGCGGCAGGTTCGTGGTGTGCAGCCTCCTTCAGTACTTCCACCGCATAGATCGCCCCTTGCGGCGTCTCTTCATGCTTGAAATACGCGTATGTGTCACGGCACGCGCTGAGATGCTCCTGCATTCGATCAACCATCGCGCGTCGCTCATCCGCGGTGTATTCAGGCTTGCGATACCGGTAATAACAAAAGTCAGCCGTGACTATATCGGGTGTAACGCGCTCTTCTGTCTCGGCAATACACAGGGCGCGATTGTTCTCCTTCATCAATGAAAAAATTTCATCGGCGAACCAGGATTGATTGCGGAACTCAAAGGCCGCCCGCACCGCGCGCGGGATGCTCGCCAGAAACGCCTTCAGCAATTCCACATCAGCTTTCATATTCGGCGGCAGCTGAAAAAGCACCGGCCCGATTTTTCCCGCCGCGGCCAGCGGTTCGATGGTTGCCAGAAATCGAGGTAGGAATTCGTCAGTGTTCTTGAGGCGCTTGATGTGCGTGAGCACCTGGTGGGCTTTGATGGTAAACCGAAAGTGCTCCGGCGTCTGCGCGATCCATTTCTGCGCGGTAGTGTCTTTCAATAATTGTCGGAAGGTCAGGTTGACCTCGACAGTATTCAACTGTGTGGCGTAGTAGGGAAGGAATTTTGCCTGCGCCAGTTTTTCCGGATAAAAGCCTGGCTTCCAGCTCGGATACGCCCATCCTGAAGTGCCAACGAAAACTTGCGCCATTGATCGTCCCTGAAGAAGTTCCGCGCCGAATTATATCCGCTTGCGCGTTTTCTTCGGGGACGGCCGCTTTGCCGCAGCCGTCGTCTTGTTCTTCGTAGCGCCAGAACGTTCTTTGCTCTGCGCCTGCGCCGCCATCTGTAGCCCAGCAACGGCTTCGGCTCTTCCTTCCGCGATCCCCGTCAGCTTCGGCAACTTTTGTTTCAAGCTCAGCAACGGCGCAAACAGGTCGCCCATTTTCTCCACGCGTTCGAGCGTCTGCTTGGCTTCGAACACCAGTAGTTTCGCATCTTTTTTCTTCAGCGCATTTTCGACTTCATCCCACGTCACCGGCGTCGAAACCGTGGGGCGCTCACGTGCGCGTAACGAATACACACCGATAGTCGTTTTGTGGTCGTCGTTCTGGCTCCAGTCAACGAAAACTTTATTTGTGCGGATCGCCTTCTTCATGTCCGATACCACCAGGTCGCGGTGTTCGTTTTCGAGCAATCGCGCCAAAGCGTGCGCCAGTGGCTTGGTTTCGTCGTAACTGGTTTTGGTATTCAACGGCACGTAGATTTGCAGACCCTTCGAGCCCGAGGTTTTTGGGAAGCTCTGCAGCTTGAAATGTTCAAAGATTTGCCGCAGCCAGACTGCAACCTGGCAGCACTGCACAATGTTAGCCGGCGGCCCGGGATCGAGATCAAATACTAGTGACCGCGGGCACATAATATCCTGACCAAACGACAGCGACGGGTGCAACTCAATTGCCGCCAGGTTTGCGACCCAGATCAGCGTTGGCAGATCATTGCACAGAATGTAATTGACGTCGCGCTTATTGCCTTCGCTCCAGATGGGTACGGTTTTCACCCACTCGGGGCGGTGCTTGGTGGCATTCTTCTCAAAAAAAGGTATTGAGTCGACGCCGTTGGGGTAACGCTTCAACGTGAGCGGTTTGTTCCTGAGGTGAGGAACCAGTACCGGCGCAATGCGCGCGCAATAATCGATCACGTGCCCCTTGGTGAATCCGGTCGCAGGATAGAGCACTTTATCCAGGTTGGTCAGCTTTAACTGCCTGCCTTCGATTTCAATGATCTGATCGGCGGCCATTGGTTTGCTCAATGCTTGGATGCGAAAGCGCGCACGCGAGCCTTAGGAGTCTGCAGTAAAACCCTTAAACCACAACGGGCACTAAGTAACACGAAGTAAGCTTCCATCCGCCGTTGCGGCCATGCTTCAATTTCCTTCGTGATACTTCGTGACCTTCGTGGTTAATGCTTTTAACCGACCAGCCCGCAACGAACGCCTCATGCGTTGGCTTTGATCATTTGCTCCGCGTGCTTCAGCGATGTGTCGGTCAGTTTCGCGCCGCTCAGCATTCTGGCGATCTCTTCAGTGCGCTCCTCGCCTTTGATCTCGATGACCGAGGTCCGGGTCCGGCCGCTCATTTCTTTTTTCGAAATCAGGTAATGATGATCGGCGAAGGTGGCGATTTGCGGCAGGTGGGTCACGCAAATAATCTGATGGACGCGCGACAATTCCTTCAGCTTCTTGCCCACAGCTTCTGCCGCCCGCCCTCCGATGCCGGTGTCAATTTCGTCAAAGACCAGAGTGCGTTGGAAAGCTGCGGCAGATTTTTTCGTAGATCCCGTTTCCACGGCCGCCTTCAACGCCAGCATTACTCGCGAGAGTTCGCCACCTGAAGCGATCTGATCGAGCGCATGCTGCGGTTCGCCTGCATTAGTCGAAATCAGGTACTCCGCTTGATCGAAGCCTGAGGACGTCCAGTTATTTTCTTCGTCGGTTCCGCCGAGTTCGATACGAAATTGCGACTTCATCGCCAGTTGATTGATCTCCGCTTCAACCAGCTTGCCTAATTTTTTCGCCGCTTCGTAACGCTTTTTAGAAATGCCGCGGGCGGATTGCAGGTAAGCCTCGGCGGCTGCCGCCAGCTCGCTGTGCAACTGCTTAAGGATCTCATCCTTATTTTCGATTTCTGAAAGTCTGCGCGTGACTTCCTCGCCAAGTTTGATTGCGTCGTCCAGCGTCGGTCCGTATTTTCGTTTCAGTTTATCGAGCAGCGCCAGCCGGTCTTCGATCTCAGCCAAACGTTCGGGCGAGGATTCAATCGCGCCCGCATAATCACGCAGGCTCGCGCCAACATCTTCAATGCTGATGCGCGCAGACTCGAGCGCCACCAGCCCTTCCTGAAATTTCGGCTCGTAACGGATCAGCTCTTCAATATGCTTCTGCGCCGAACGCAGCGAAGCCGAAGTCGACGCCGCGCCCTCATACAGAAGATCGAACGCGTGCATGGCCGCGCTGTAAATCTTCTCCGCGTTACTGAGCACCCGCTTCTGGGCTTCCATGTGCTCATCTTCGCCGGGCTGAATTCTCGTGTCCTCGATTTCCCGCTTCTGAAAAGCCCACAGATCAACCAGGCGCAGCCTTTCCTGCTCGCCCTGCTGCAGTTCCTCTATACGCGACTTGATCTGCTTCCAATGATCGAATGACTGCTGTACTGCATCGAGCTGTATTCCAGCAAATTGATCCAACAACTCGAGTCGAACTCCAGCATCGAACGAAACCAGCGACTCATTCTGTGCGTGGATGCTTGCGATGTGCGGCGCCAACTGCTTCAGCAGGGCAACGGTTGCCGGCTGATTGTTCACGAAGACCCGGCCCTTTGTCGAAATTTCGCGCCGCAGGATGAGGCCTGCATCATCCGCGTCCATTCCATTGTGTTCAAGGATTTTGGAAACCGCTTTTTCGGCGCCAGCTTCGATTTCAAAAACGGCGGCGACCACGGCCCGTTCCGCGCCAAAACGCACCACATCCGGAGATGCCTTGCCTCCAAGGAGTAAAGCCAGGGCATCGATCAGCATGGATTTGCCGGCGCCGGTCTCGCCGGTGAGCAGATTCAGTCCAGCCCCAAACTCGACCGCAACATTCTCGATGACGGCGAAGTTTTCAAGTCGCAGTTCGACCAGCACGGCTGTCCTGGAAAGAAGAAGTTGAGCGCAGGATAGCACGAAAAAGGAGTAGCGACTGGTTAGTTGTCAGTGGACATCTCGCAGCGATGATTATGGGGGTACGGGCGTCCTCGCCCGTACACGCCCCGATCTCCTTCGTGAACCTTCGTGTCCTTCGTGGTTAAAGATTTTACAGGGCATTAACCCCGAAAAACGAAGTTCCACGAAGGAAAACCAAACGGTGAGGTATGGACACACTCACCCGTACGAAACATCTCAGGCCGATTTCTCAGCCGGCGTCTTCGCAAACAGGATCTCAAACACCAGCAATCCCGCGCCCACCACAATCGCACTATCGGCCACGTTGAATGCTGGCCACTGATACGAGCCGATATAGACCAGAAGGAAATCCACCACGCGGCCGCTGAGCAGACGGTCCCACAAATTTCCTAGCGCGCCGCCTAGAATCAGCGACAATCCCACTCCGGTTGCAGTCATAGTGTGACTGCTGCGCCACAGCAGCGCCGACACGATCACCAAAGCCACAATCGAAAACAGCACCAGCAGACCTATCTTCCACTCCGACGGAGAGTCGGCGAACAACCCAAAAGCCGCGCCGCGGTTTTCCACGTGCGTGATATAAAACACGCGCTTAATAACCGTAATACTGTCGTGAAGCGAAATATCTCGCGCCACCAGCCATTTCGTATAACGGTCGAGCAGCAACACACCCAGGGCAATTAATAAATGAAGTCTACGCATTACTCGCTGGCCACTCATTCAGGTTCTACGGGTTAGATGTCGCTGGCTCGGCGGAAGCTTCGATCTCCTTCACCACCGGCGTGCAGCGCTCGCAAAGCGTCGGATAGTTCGAATCTTCCCCGACACGGGTCGAATAGTTCCAGCAGCGTTCACATTCCTTGCCTGCCGCCTTTGCCACTTCAACCGCCAGATGTCCGGTACCGTTCTGCGATGGGCCGCGCTGCAGATCGACCTGCGAAACGATGAACGCATAGCGGAGATCAGGTTTGTAACGCTCCAGTACCGAATACGCCGGATCAGAGGCCGTCACTTTCACTTGCGCCTCTAAACTCTTGCCGATTTGTTTCTGGTTGCGAGCTTCCTCCAGAGATTTCAAAACCTGGTTCCGGACCGAAAGCAATTGTGCCCAGTCTTCCTGTTGTCGGGGATCTTCCGCAGGCACTCCTTCCCCAAGCACATCCTTCGCTTCCGGAAATTTCGCAAGGTGCACACTCGCCGGACGGCCCTCCATCTTCGGCAAATATTGCCAGACCTCGTCACAGGTGAAGCTCAAGACAGGCGCCAGCAATCGCGCCATAGCTTCGCCGATGCGCCACAATGCGGTCTGGGCTGAACGTCGCCCGCGCGATTTCGGCGCATATGTATAAAGCCGATCTTTGACTACGTCCAGATAAAACGCGCTTAACTCAGAAATCACAAACGCATTCACGCTCTGGTAGATCTTATGAAAATCAAAGTGCTTGTAATAGCGGATTACATCAGCTGACAAAGCCCAGGTCCGTCTAAGAATGAATTGATCAACCGCTTCCATTTCTTGAAAAGGAACAGCATCAACCTGCGGGTCGAAATAAGTGTCGGGTTTGCCGGGATAATAAAGATTGCTGAGAACAAATCGAAAAAGTTTATTGCGGATGTCCCGGTAGGTTTCCGCAATCCTCTGCATCAACTTTTCCGATCCCACCACATCTTCGCGAAAATCCACTGACGCAACCCACAGCCGCACGATCTCTGCGCCCATACGGTTGGCAATATCTACCGGATCAACATCCGTGCCGCGAGATTTCGACATGGCCCGGCCCTGCTCATCCAGTGTCCACCCCGGCGTCGCAACCATTTTGTATGGCGCGCTGCCCTGCGCCCCAAGCGAACAGAGCAGGGAAGACATGAACCATCCGCGATATTGGTCGCCGCCTTCAAGGTAAAGATCAGATGGCCAAGGCTGGTCCGGCTCGCTCGCGGACTCCACCAGATAACTGCAGCCCGACTCAAACCACACGTCCAGAATGTCGGCCTCTTTTTGGAAGGTAGTCCCACCGCAGGGGCACTTCGCTCCATCCGCCAAGTGGTCGGCTTCAGCCGTGTACCATGCGTCCGCGCCGGACTTGGCGAACAGCTCCACGACTTTTTTGTTTACCTGCAGATCTTTGAGCGCCTTGTTGCAACCGGTGCAAACAAAAATCGCTATCGGAACGCCCCAGACCCGTTGTCGGGAAATCGTCCAATCTGGCCGGGTCGCGACCATGTTCGAAATGCGGTCCTCGCCCCAAGCCGGATCCCATTTGACGTTCTTGATCTCGTCCAACGCACGGCTGCGAAACGTTCCACCGCCCGGCATGGGCGTTTCCATGGAGATAAACCACTGCTCAGTGGCACGAAAGATCACCGGGTTGTGGCACCGCCAGCAGTGCGGATAGGAATGTTCAACTTTCTCCTCGTGCAGCAGCGCGCCGCGCGATTTCAGCAATTCAATAATCGGCTGATTGGCTTTAAAAACCTGCAAGCCATCGTATTCCGGCAGACCATTGTGGATTTTCCCTGCGGCATCGACGTCACAGGTGGGGTCAAGTTTGTATCGCGCCCCGGTCGCGAAGTCTTCCGCTCCGTGCGAAGGGGCCGTGTGCACCACGCCCGTGCCGGTGTCCATAGTGACATAATCCGCCAGCACGCCCAGAATCTTCCGCCGCTCCCAAGGAAGGAACGGATGATAGAAGTGGGTATTTTCCATTACCCGACCGGGGAAACGCGCAACGGTTTTCGCATCGGCAAAACCGGCTTTCTCAGCCACCGTCTTCGCCAGCTTCTCGGCGACAATGTAAATCCCGTCTGCAGCTTCCAGCGCAACGTATTCCTCGCTGGGATGAAATGCGACCGCCATCGACGCCGGCAGCGTCCACGGCGTTGTGGTCCAGATAATTGTAAAAACCGGCTTATCGCCATGAATCCTGGCGTCTGCCAGCGCCGGATCGATGGTGCGCGGGTCCGATTGCAGACGATACCTCACCCACACCGTCGGGCTGGTGTGGTTTTCGTATTCGACCTCCGCCTCGGCCAGAGCTGTACGGTCATGCATGCACCAGTAAACCGGTCTCAGACCCTTGTAGACGAAGTCCGTTTCAAAAAACTTATAGAACGTTGCCAGCACCACTGACTCGTACTCGGGCGTCATCGTGGAATACGGCTTGTCGAAACGGCCCACAATCCCGATGCGTTTGAATTGCTCGCGTTGCAAATCCAGATATTTCTGCGCGTACTTGCGGCACTCCTGCCTGACATCAATCGGCTTCATTTGCAACTTCTTGCCGCCAAGTTGCTGGTCGACTTTGATCTCGATGGGCAGGCCGTGGCAGTCCCACCCGGGAATGTAGGGGGCGTCAAACCCCGCCATGTTCTTCGATTTGACGATGAAGTCCTTCAAACACTTATTCAGCGCGTGTCCCAAATGGATAGGCCCATTGGCATACGGCGGTCCGTCGTGCAAAACGTATCCCGGCGCGCCCTTCCTGGCCTCGCGGATTCGCCCATAAAGTCGCATTTCACCCCAGCGCTCCAGAATCTTCGGCTCGTTCTGGGGCAGATTGGCCTTCATGGGAAAGCCGGTTTTGGGCAGGTTAATAGTAGATTTCAGGTCCACGCGGTGGGAGCTCCAAACACTTGCTGTAGCTCATTATAGGGAGCAATTCAGCGAACGTCTATTAAGCACCCCGAGTTGCTGGATACAGTGACTTCGCTGTGCTTTTACAGAGAATTAGACAGGGGAATGACAATTGCAGCGCATACCATGCACTAGAACTTTGGTGCGGCGCTGCATCGGGAGATGTTCTTTGCGAGTGTACAATTTCCGCAAGTTACGTTTCGCGAGAAGCAGCATCTAATCTGAAGTGCTGGAAAACGTTATTCGGGCCCTGATAAATCGACGATTTCCGGTATGTTACGAGTGAGATCACTGCAGGTGGCAACTTGTTCGATAGAGTCGTCACCTAAGGTATTAGGGATTCGGGCGCAGTCTGGGGTTAAAAATAGTACCAAAGACTGGCCTCTTAACTTACGACTCGGGTAACATAATGGCAACCTTGGAATTCAAACCACCGCAAACGACGCCGGAACCGGAACCCGAACTCAACCTGCTCATGCCGCAAGGCTCTGAGCCCGGGCTATGGAAATCGCTCGTCGAGAACTTTCAAGACACATTCTTTCCCAAGAAACAGCCGCCGCTTCTACTGACATCGAAGCCTGTTCCAGTAAAAGATATCTGGGGCTTCTATGATCACAAGAAGAGTGGCGCCGCGCTCTCTACCATAGTTCACATTATTGTGATTAGTCTGATTCTGATCGGGACCTACTACCTTGGCAAGACTGTTGTGCAAAAGCCGAATGAACAAGTCATACTGATGGCGCCGACTTTGGATACGCCCATCATGAAGCCTTCTCCCAAAGAAGTGGCGGGGGGTGGTGGCGGCGGTGATCGTGACAAGTTCCAGGCTCCGAAGGGCCGCATTCCCAAACAATCTTTGGAACAGATTACTCCTCCGGCAATTGTCGTAAGAAACGATCATCCGAAACTTACAGTCACGCCCACCGTGGTTGTGCCTCCTGAGGTTAAGTTGCAGGCGAACAATACTCTTAATCTCGGCAATCCAACCGCGCCTATGCCTTCTGGCCCACCCTCGAATGGGACCGGCTCCGGCGGCGGCATTGGCAGTGGCAGCGGCGGCGGCATTGGCGTAGGCGCTGGTCCCGGCGTTGGCGAGGGTCGCGGCGGCGGCATTGGCGGCGGCGTGTTCCGCATTGGCGGCGGCGTCAGCGCTCCCAAAGCAATCTACGCTCCAGACCCGGAATATTCGGAAGAAGCTCGCAAGGCGAAGTATCAGGGCACGGTCGTTCTTAGCCTGATCGTGGGCGCTGACGGAGTCCCTCGGGATATAAAAGTGGCTCGCAGCGTTGGGCTCGGCCTGGATGAAAAAGCCATCGAGACGGTTAAGACCTGGAAATTCGATGCGGGAACCAAGGATGGCAAACCGGTCGCGACCTACGCAACTATCGAAGTCGCATTCCATCTCTACTGATTTTTCTGCGCGCAAATAGTGCGGGGCCTGACTTCGGTCAGGCCCTTAACTTTTTTGTGCACTTTTCACTCTTTCAATTCCACGTGAGTGACGTCGGTCATGGGGCGTCCGAGGAATAGTTTTCCCAGGCGCTGAAACTTCTGCGCGGAATCTGTAACAAAGAATTTGATCGTAGAGGAATTGTTCGATGATTCGCTTCTTCTTTCTCCGCCATCGGCCGGTGCGTTCAGAAGTTTCGCCACTGCATGCGCCGTTGATTCCGCAGAATCAACGAGTGTCACGCCCTTCGGCACGACCGTTTGCAGGACCGGCTTCAACAGCGGATAGTGAGTGCACCCGAGCAGGAGAACATCGGCTGCACTGAAGCTGTCGGCGAAAGCTTCTGCAAGATAAATTCCGGCGATCTCCTTCGTAACCCCGTGGTCGATCCAACCTTCTTCCACCAGCGGCACCAATAGCGGGCAAGCTTTTTCATGGGATTCGATCTGCAACTTTGCCAGCGCATTTCGGTAGGCGTGACTGGAAATGGTCGCCTCGGTGCCGATAACCACCGCCTTTTTTGTCCGGCTCACCGCTGCTGCCTGTTGCGCACCAGGCTCGATTACTCCAACCACTTCAACCGACGCCGTCTTGCGAATCTGTTCTAACGCCAGCGCCGTTGCCGTATTGCAGGCAATCACCAGAAGTCCCGCGCCTTGTTGCTCAAGAAACCGCGCCGCTTCGCACGCGTATCTGGCCACCGTGTCCGCAGATTTCGATCCGTAGGGAAGCCGCGCAGTATCGCCGAAATAGAGATAGTCGGCATTGGGGACGGTCTGAAGCAAAGCTTTAAGTACGGTGAGTCCCCCAAAACCGGAGTCGAACACGCCGATCTTCAATCTTGTATTTTGCACTAGATTAGTGTACACTATTTTAGTATGAAAAACATTACATTGAGCGCCGACGAGGATCTAATAGAGCGCGCCCGCCGGACCGCGCAGTCGCAGCATAAAACACTAAATGCGGCATTCCGCGAGTGGCTTGAAGATTTTGTCACCAAGTCTGGGAGTTTAGCCGAATATGACCAATTGATGGAAAGGCTTCGTCGTCGAGTTCGATCAAGCGGCCCCTATACCCGAGACGAAATGAATGAGCGATAGATTCTTTTTAGACACCAATATCTTCGCATACGTTTTCGATTCTTCTGCGATTTCCAAAGGACGGATATCAGACCGCTTGATACAAAAAGGCATCGGCACCGGCAAAGGACTGGTGAGTTATCAGGTGGTCCAAGAATTTTTTAATGTGGCCTTCAAGAAATTTCTGGTTCCGATGACCGAAGCAGAGGCCCAAAGTTACTTCTCGTCCGTCTTCCGTCCAATGCTTGGCATAGGGTTTTCTCCTTCGTTGCTGTTGCGGGCGATTGGCATCCGCGAGAAGCATTTGATTCCCTGGTACGACTCATTAATCTTCGCGGCGGCGATTGAAGGCGAATGTAAGATACTCTATTCCGAGGATTTGCAACACGGACGGGAAATGCAGGGCGTTAGAGTTCAGAATCCATTTCGATAGTGAACCGGATTCGCGGCATCAGCTTCCATTCGTGTCTCCCGTTCCGCTTTGGGCTCACAGCACCGCCCCGGCGGAATCGGCGCCCCATGCGGACAAGTCTTGGGATGTCCTAGAAAAGTGCAAATCTTATCGGTAGCTTCGGGCGAGAGAATGTGCTCGAACTTGCATGCCTGCTGTTCGATCTCGGTCTCACTGTCCATCGCCAGGCTGTCCGTAAATAGGCGCTCCGCCAGGCGGTGTCGTCGAATGATGTCGGCCGCCCGTTGGCGTCCCTTGGAGGTTAATTCGAGGATCATGCTGCCGTCGCCGATCGAAACTCCCGCCGGTTTCAGTGCATCATGGCAAGGATTCACGAAGGTCTTGTGATCATGAACGATCGGCGGGTGCGGCCTGGTCTCGACCAGTCCCATCTCGCGCATCTTGTCGACGGCGATGCCGACCGGCAATGCCCCGTGCACTTCCATATGTTCCAGTTCTGCAATCTGATTGTGCTCATCCAGAACCCAAAGTTCTTCGAGTACCTCTTCGATTTGCTCTTCGTCCGCCATGGCAAAAACTTCCTGCGCCGCAATCTTGCCGTGATGCAGCTCGATTCGGCGGTCACCCAGCCTCGCCACTACTGGGTCATGCGTGACCATCACAATCGTCCGCCCCTGACGATGAAGGTCGCGCAACAACTCCAGCACGATCTCTTCATTTTTGGCGTCGAGATTGCCAGTAGGCTCATCGGCCAAAATGATCTTGGGATCATTAATCAATGCTCGCGCAATGCACACTCTCTGCTGTTCGCCGCCTGAAAGCTGTGCCGGCAAGTGATGCGGACGATCGCGCAAACCTACGCGCGCCAGCGCTTCGAGCGCTTCCTGCTCATCGGTCATGCTATGGAAGTATTGCGCCAGCATGACGTTCTCAACTGCGGTGAGATAAGGGATCAGATGGAACTGCTGAAATATGAATCCGATTTTTTCCGCGCGCACTCGCGTCAACTCTTTTGTGCTCAGGTGCGCAACGTTTTCTCCATCCAGCCAGATGTCGCCCGTGCTCGGACTATCCAGACACCCAATGAGATTGACCAGCGTGGATTTGCCCGAACCTGATGGCCCCATGACCGCGATCCACTCGCCGGGTTCGACCTGCAGAGTGAAATCATCCAGCGCGCGAATGATGCCGCCGGCGGCTCCCGCTCTTGCGGGATACAATCTGCTGACTCCATTCAGCCGGATCATCTATTCTCCCCTCAAGATCATAGCGGGCTGTATATGACGCAGCAATCGCAAGGGAAGCAGAGTGGCAATCAGCGTGACCAGCACGCACCCGATCAGCACCGGCGGAAGAACATCGAGTCGCGGGGAAACCGGAGCGTGAAAATTTGTCCGCCCAATCCATGCCGCAATGCCAATTCCAGCCACGAATCCCAGCAAGGCTCCTGCACATGCCAGCGCTGTGGCCTCGCCAGCCACAAACGCCCCAATCAGCCAGTCGGAAGCGCCAATGGCTTTCATGATGGCGAAGTCTCGCCGCCGGTCGAAAATCCATCCCGTGAGCGTGGCCAGCACACATAATGCCGCCGTAGAGACGATGAATACCGCCGACCACAAAAGTGTCGAGCGCGTCTTTCCCAAGATGTTGGCCTCGCCCTCGGTCACTTGCCGAACTGGATGAACATCGGCCCCGGCCAGATCACGCTGAAGAGCTAAGAGCAGGGAACTGACTTCAGCCTCAGATCCGTATGCAGCTATCTCGACCACAGACGGCTGCAACCCCGTCCAGGCCTGAAAGTCCTGCATAGATAAGTACACGCGGCTATCTTCACCGGCTCCGGTTCTCACCGTGCCCGCCGCTGAAAGATGAAGCGGCCGTCCTTGATATGTGAGTGTGAACTGTCCGCCCGATGGCGAGAGAATCTTTTGGGCGCGTACACCCAATAACGCTTGTCCTGTGCTGCGCGGCCATGCCGAAACCGCCCACCACGGATTCAGCTTTTTGACCAATTCCAGGTCAGTGCCAGCAACAACTACTGCATCGCCATTTAAGCTGCGCCCCACGGCGTAAGCAAATGGGATTGCAAGCCCACGTCCTCCAACGGTAGACTTGATCCGTTGTAAATCGTCTTGCGAAAAACTTCCGTTTGTCTTTGCCTCCACCAGAATATTTGCGCCGAACCCACGGAACTCCTTGCGCAGCTTGCCCTGTACATCGACGAACAGGTTGAGCATGGCTGTAGATGCGGCGGCGGCAACGATGATTGCAATCAGCGCCGAGAGCGCCGTCCGCTTACGCAAAATCGCCGCCCGCGTCAGCATCCGCAAGAACATTGGCGTACCTGTGCTCTTGCGCGGCTTCATGCTTCTCCCCGCAACGCATTCACCGGATCATATTTGACCGCGCGGCGAATCGCAGCCGCGCTTCCAGCAAACGTGACAATAACTGCGAGTCCTAAAATTACCGGAAGCAGCACCGGTTCGACCGCGATCGCTGAGCCGAAAATCGTTTGTCCGAGCTTCCTCGCCAGAAGGGCTCCCCCGGCAAAACCTACAAGGCCGCCCGCACAAGCCAGTAGCACAGCCTCGGTAACAAAGATCGCGGACAACGCGAACTGCCCCGCGCCCAGAGCTTTCATCAATCCAATTTCCTGCCGGCGCTCGAACATTGCTGTCGCCATGGCCGCCGAAACCGCCAGCCCCGATGTGAACAATGCCGCCAGAGTAATCAGCAACATCAGCCCTTCAATGCGCGAGAGGATGTTGCCCTCGTTCTGCGCCACCTGCCGAATCTGCTCAGCATGAGAATGCGGGATCACTTCCTGCAATTGATATGCGATCGACTGCGGATAAGGCGAGCAATACCAGCGGTCGCGATCTGCCGGATTGAGCGAATCCGGATTACGTCGCGCGAAAGCGTCTTCAGGCTTGGTCACGGCGCTGACAAAAATTTTGCTCACCGCACCCGGTTCTCCGCTGATTTTCTGTGCCAGGCCTAGGGGCGCGATGATCTGCTCATCTTCAACGCTTCCGGACGAAACGATTCCCACAACCGGGTAAGCGGACCCATCGATCTGGATTCTTCCACCACTTTTTATTCCGAGCCCCGTTGCCAGCTTCTCTCCCACCAGTACCTGATCGGAATCATCCGTCGGCCAAGCACCGTTAATCTTCCACCACGGGAAAGTTTTTTGCGCTCCGGTCGCGAACTCCTGCTTGCCAAAGCTCAGGGTCTTTGAGAAATAAGTCCCCACCAACGTGGCATCGGCCTGGCCAACCTTAACAGTGACAGGTAACTCTGGAGTAAATCCGGTGATGTTGTTGCGCCAAAAAATTCCTTTGATCTTCGGCAGGTCAGACTCGCTCAAAGTTGCGCCTCCTGCCGGCTTCAAATTTACGCTGCCGATCTGCACATCCAGACTATCGTCGGCCGGCGTCACTATTAGATTTGCGCCGTAGCTGCGCAACTCATGGCTGATCTTGTCTCCGATATCGATGGCGATTGCAATCATTGCAGTCGAAACCGCCGCCCCAAGCGTGACCGCAACCGCCATCAGCAGTTTGCGCCGCGTCTGTCGCCGGAACGATTCGTAAACTAATCGCACGAACATAATTCACATTGATCAGCAGGGATTTCGCGAGCTTTAGCACCACGAAAATGTCAGCGCGCTTTTCTCTGCGATCTCTGCTTTCGCGGGAATACGCCAAGAGAAATTAGCGCTGAAACACTTTGACTCGCGCCTCCAAGTCGGCTTCCTGAATCACGATCGCGCCGCCATTACTCGTCGAGCGCAATGGAATCGGATTGCACCCACCGGGGGTTCCAACCGATTGGGAATTAATCGGGGAGGCACAGTTCTTACAGACCAATCCATTCGGCCCTTTGAAGAATCCGACGGGCCCGCAAATTTCGCAGGCGTCGAAGACCGCGACTACTTTTCCATCAGGCTTCTGGTAGAGCAGGAATCGCACTTCTGTGCTGCCTTCCCGCGCCTCATAGCGATGCAGGTCGCCGTCAGAAACCTGCGCTACCGGAATGCTCAAAGCGCCATTTGTAAAACTGACCTGGGTCGCGGGCGAGAGCGCGCTCACACTCTTCGCGTAAATGAACTCAGCGGTGACAAGGGTAATAAAGACAAACGAACTGGCGAATACCGCAGTCATCCATAGCCGCTCGCGGCGCGCGCTCCACGCAGCTTTTCGCTTTTCAGCGGCCGATTCCGGCAACGCCTGAGGCTGCCGGCGACGCGCTTCGAAAAGCACCATCATCGCCGCCAAAGCCACAATCGTCACAAAAAAGAACCACTCATTGCTGACAATCGGGCCGATCAACGCCATTTCCCTTTTCGACGAAGGCAGCACCCCGTACTCCGAAAGTTCGTGCAGTCCAGAAACCAGCAGTTGCACGGCTACAAAGAACAAAATCACCGTGGTTACGCGAAAAAACTTCTGCAGGTTGATTCGCACGGTGCCCTTCACGAACATAACGCCGAACAGGATGGCTGCAAACACTCCCAGCAACGTGCCCAGAAAGCTTTGCAGGGCGCTGGATTCCAGCGACACGCCCGAAAGCATTAGCGCCGTTTCCGCCCCTTCCCGTAGCACCATAAGGAACACGAAAACAAAAACTCCCACTTGCGAACCGCGTCCGGCGAGCGAACCGAGCTTGCTTTCTATCTCGCCTTTGAGCTTGTGCCCCGTCTTCATCATGAAAATAATCATGGTCACGACGAAGAACGCAGCCCCGAGCATGACCCAGCCCTCAAACAAGTCTTCACTGAGTTGGAAACGTGAGAGCAGAATGGCGACGCCGATGCTGGCGAGGAATGCCGAAACCAGCGCGACAAAAACTGACCTGCGCAGGTCCTGCCGCTGGATTTTGTTCAGATAGGCGAGGGTGATGCCGATAATGAGTGCGGCTTCGACACCTTCGCGCAGGGTAATAATGAATGCTTGCAGCAAGAAAGATCTCCAAGGAGTACGAAGTTGCAACTGAGTTGCAACTAAGAGCCTGTATTAAGAATATCTGCCGCACAGTGAGGCGTCAAACTACAGAATAGCCAGAAACTTCTTGGCCGCATCGAGTTGCGGGAACTCGCGTTCCTCTGCCTGGAACTCCGCGGAATGCACACAGCGGCGGCTGCCGCGCAGCCTCACCGGATGCTTTAAGTGCAGCATTTCATGGTAAACGATGTACTCGACGGCGCACTCGGGCGCACGCGGGTGGTCGAAGACCCGGCTGATCACAATCGCATTATGCGCCGGATCGTA